>DASPGW010000273.1 GCA_035620395.1 Desulfuromonadales bacterium
AATTCAAGTCCCCCTTTTTCAAAGGGGGGGAACACCTTCACAACCGACCCTCTCCAGCAGCGCCACCGGAAAGTCGGCCAGCACCTCCGCCAAATGGAGTCCTTCGCCCCCTTCCCGCCGGACCGCCTCACAGATCTCCCCCGTAAAGACGTTGCGATAGCGCCCCCCTTCCCCGCCGGCAGGGAGGACGATCCGCGTCGTCTGCCAGACCTCCCGTCCCTGCGGCAACTCGCCGGGCCCTTCGACCAGCCGGGTGAAAAACCGCGGCGCGGCGACGATGACCGAACTGTCGCCCAGCTTCCGCTCAAAGGCGCAGATGTGGTCGGACCGCTCCCCCCGGACTTCGAGGGGGAGGTAGCTTCCCCTCTCGAACAGCTCGCGCTTCCCGCTCCGGAGTCCGAGCGCCTGGCGGATCAGGTAGAGCTTGATTCTGCCGTCGCGCATCTCCGCGGCCAGCTCCCGGGCGAGTGCGAGCAGACCGGCCTTCTTCTCCCCCTGCCGGATCTCCTCGAGCCGCCGGCGGCGCAGCCCGAAATCGACCGGCCGCCGGTTGTCCGGGTCGACGAGGCTGAGGTCCCAGAGCTCGCTCCCCTGGTAAAAATCGGGGATGCCCGGGGCCGTAATCTTCAAGAGGGTCTGGGAGAGGGCGTTGAGCATCCCGCAGTGGCTCGTCAGGCCCTGAAATTCCCGCATGTCCGCCAGGAAAGTATTGAGGGGGTCTTCCTGCAGAAGAAGATCGATGAAGCGGATCAGCGCCTCTTCGTAGGCCGCATTCGGCCTGGTCCAACTCGAATTGACCTTCGCCTCCCGCACGGCCTTCAGCATGTAGTCCCTGATCCGCTGCCGGAACGCCGCGAATTCCCCGGACGCCGGTTCGACGGGCCACGCTCCGACCAGGGTCTGGTAGAGAAAATACTCTTCATTCGGGTCGGGAGCCGGCTGCCCGTCCACCAGCGTCTTTTTCTTCTTGTTGAGGCGCCGCCACCTGGCCAGCGCTTCCCGCCACAGCTCGGGAACCTCGGAGAGGACGTCGATCCTCGCCCGCAGGTCCTCGCTGCGCTTGGTGTCGTGGGTGGAGGTGGCCAGCAGGGTCAGGGGGCAGGACCGGCTGCGCTCGATGTTCTGGCCGTGGAATGCCTCCAGCGGATAACCGAACCGCTCCGGGTTCCCCCCGACCTCGTTCAGGGAGACGAGCCGGTTGTAGACATAAAAGGCGGTGTCCTCGACCCCCTTGGCCGTGACCGGGCCGGTCAACTGCTGGAAGCGCATGACGAAATCGAGCCACGTCTCCCGCTCCTTCTCCCCCGCGCCGGCCTCCACCCCGAGCAGGAGCACCCCTTTGACGAAATCGAAGACGGAGGGGTCGGTGGCGGGGTTTTTCCGCTTCGCGCGGGCGACGGCATACTCCACGTAGCGGCGGTCCCGCTCCGCCACCTCCCGGCCGCTGGTGTAGGTCCGGTAGACAGGGAAAAAGGCGATCACCTCCACCAGGGCCTTGATGAGGCTGTTCAGGGTGAAGTCGCGCGTGTGCCGATTCACCTCCGAGATGGCGTTGAGGCGGTCGCCGAGGGTGTTGATCTCGCCGGACATGGCGGCCTGCATGACCAGCTTCTTCTTCTCGTAGACGATCTCCGGAAAATTCATCCGTGAGCGGATGAACCGGGCATAGATGGCGTCGAACGCCCTGGCGTTGCCGGTTTCCACGAAGATGCCGTTGACCTGGTTGGCGAACTCATAACCGGTGGTGTTGAAGACCGGCCACGCCTCGGGGATCTTCTCCCCCTTCATGAGGATCTTCTCCCCGACGACGTAAAACGGCCTGAAGCTGGGCTCCCGGGCGAGCCTCTCGGCGTAGTTGCGCCGAAACCCGGCCACGTGCTTCCTTTCCTCGTCCTCGGCAAGCCGCCTTCCTGCTGAGCGCTCCAGGGCGGCGAGCCTGCGCTGGAGGTAGCACCCCCACTGCAATTGCCCCAGGTAATCGGCGGGAGCGTAGAGGCCGTCCAAGTGGTCCACCCGCAGCCCGGTCACTTTCCCCTCCCGGACCAGCCGGAAGATCAGCCGGTGCGTCTCGGCAAAGACCTGCGGGTTCTCCATCCGGATCGCCGCCAGGTCGTTAATGTCGAAGAACCGGCGGTAGTTGATCTCCTCGGTGGCGACCCGCCAGTGGGAAAGGCGGTAGACCTGCCGCCTGAGCAGGTCGTCCAGCAGATCGAAACTGGCCGGCGCCCCCCTTTCGCCGTTGAAAATCCCCGTATTGCGGTCGATGAATCTCCTGATCTCGGGGCATTCGTTGCAGAGTGACCAGAGGCGGCGCTTGACGACTTCCTTCTCCCGGTAACGCTCGACAATCCTCTCCGGGTCGCTCTCCGTGTAAGGCGGGAGATTCTTCAGGGCGGTATCGATGCTCTGCAACTCCTGGTAGCAAAAGTTTTCGGCACCAAGCGCCTGCTCCAGCTCCTCCAGCCGATGGGTGAGGATGGCGCTGTAGCTCTTGGGCATGATCGGCAGCCGGTGATCGTAGTAATAGAGGAAGAAGGCCCCCTCCTCGAAGGCCAGAATCAGCTCGCCATTTTCGAGCACCGCCCCGTACTGGTCTCCAAGGATGGGGCAGAGGACCTTGTCTTTCAGCTCCCTTTTGACCGGCTCCCAGTCGACGTCGAAGAAATCGGCGTGCAGCGAACTCGGGCCGTTTTCGAGCAGGTCCATCCACCAGAGGTTGTCGCTGCTTTCGATGCACATGTGGTTCGGAACGATGTCGAGCACCTGCCCCATCCCGCAGCGGTGGAGTTCCGCCACCAGAGCGTCGTACTCTTCCTCGCTCCCCACCTCCGGGTTCAGGGCGTTCGGATCGACGATGTCGTAGCCGTGGCGACTCCCCTTTCTCGCCCGAAAATAGGGGGACGCATAGAGGTCGCTGATCCCCAGCTCGTGCAGGTAGGGGACGATCTGCCGGGCGTCGGCGAACCGGAAGTCGCCGTTGAACTGCAGCCGGTAGGTGGCGACGGGGATTCGCGCTTGGTCAAACGGGCGGTCGGGCATCTTTTCTCCAGAGCAAATTCCGATGAACCTGGAACCAGTAGTCTTACGCGAAGCCGCGAAGTAGGGGCGGCGCTTGCTCCGCCCAATCGGGGCGCGGCAAGCAGCGCCCCTACATCATGGGTCGTGAATTTCTTCGCGTTCTTCGCGGCTTCGCGTGACTAACTGCTGGTTATAGGATTCCATGAGCTATTCTGACGCGTAGAGAACGAAGCTCCAGGGGGCAAGCGTCACCCGGGTATCTCCGCTGCCGGCGGGCAGCTCCCCGGCGGCGGGGCTGCCGCCGCCTCCCCAGCGCTCGTCCGCCGAATCGAGGAGCTTCCGGCAGGCTGCGAGGCGCAGGGGGATGGAAACGGTGCACTGCGCATCGCTGAAGTTGAAGAGGCAGAGGACCTCGCCGGTGTCCGCCCACCGCCGCAGGACCAGGACCCTGACCTCTGAGATCGCCGCCACTTCCGTCTCCGCCCGGCTGAGACGGCGCAAAGGGGGAAGCGCCTTCCGCAGGCGGAGCAGCTCCCGGTAGAGGGCGAAGAGCGTGGCATGCATCCCTTTTCGGCGCAGCTGCGGGTCGATTTTCGCCGAAAGGAAGGTGGTTTCGGCCTGGGGGTCGGGAATCTCCCCCTGCCAGGCGAAGGCGGCGAACTCCTCCTGCCGTCCCCGCCGCACCGCCGCGACCAGCTCCGGGTCGCCGTGGTGGATGAAATAGGGGAAGGGGGCGCTCTCTCCGTACTCCTCCCCCATGAAGAGCAGCGGCAGACAGGGGGAGAGCAGAACCGCTCCGGCCGCCAGCTTCAGCTGCTCCGGCCCCGCGCTGTGGCCCAGGCGCTCGCCGCGCATCCGGTTGCCCACCTGGTCGTGGTTCTGGGAAAAGACGACGAACCTGCCCGGCTCCAGCCCGGCCGAGGAGCTGCCGTGCCGCCGCCGGCGGTAGCGGGAATGCTGGCCGGAGTAGACGAACCCCTCGCGGAAGGCCTTGGCCAGTTGGGAAAACTCCCCGAAATCGACGTAGTAGCCGTCCCGCTCGCCGGTCAGCAGGGTGCGCAGGGCATGGTGGAAGTCGTCGTTCCACTGGGCATCGAGCCCGTGGCCGCCCTGCTGCGGCGCCGTGATGGTGCGCACGTCGTTGAGCGAGCTCTCGGCAATGACCTGCACGGCCCGGCCGAGCCGTCGCGCCTCGGCGTGGACCGCTTCGGCCAGCTCCTGCTGAATGTGTCGGGCGCTGAAATCGAAGATCCCGTGAATGGCATCGAGCCGCAGGGCGTCCACATGGTACTCCGTCACCCAGTAGAGGGCGTTGCTGATGAAGTAGTGGCGCACCGCGTCGCTGTCCGGGCCGTCGAAGTTGACCGCCTCCCCCCAGGGAGTGCGGTAGCGGTCGGTGAAGTAGGGTCCGAAGCAGCCGAGATAGTTTCCTTCGGGCCCCAGGTGGTTGTAGACGACGTCGAGGATCACCGCCAGCCCCCTGCGGTGGCAGGCATCGACCAGCTGTTTCAGCCCCTCCGGCCCGCCGTAGCTGTTCTGGGGGGCGAAGGGATAGGCGCCGTCATAGCCCCAGTTGCGCTCCCCGGGGAACTGCGCCACCGGCATCAGCTCCACCGCGGTCACGCCGAGTTCCGCCAGGTAGTCGAGGCGCGAGATCGCCGCCGCGAAGGTCCCCGCCGCGGTGAAGGTCCCCGCATGCAGCTCGTAGATGACGTACTCTTCGAGCGGCAGCCCCTGCCAGCCGACGTCCTGCCAGGCAAAGGCGTGCGGGTCGACGATCTGCGAAGGGCCGTGCACCCCTTGCGGCTGGAACCGGGAGGCCGGGTCGGGTCGTTCCGTCCCGTCATCGAGCCGGTAGAAATAGCAGTCCCCTGGCCGTGCCATGACGGTCCCGACGAAGTAGCCATCCGCCTCGGCCCGCAGGGGGAGCGTCCGGCTCGTCCCGCCGCCGAGCAGCCGCACCGACACGCGCTCCGCCTTCGGCGCCCAGACCCGGAAGCGGGTCTCACCGCCGTCCAGGCAGGTGGCGCCGAGATCAAGCTGCCAGGGGGGAGCAGTCTTCTCTGCATTGAGTTCAGTTGCAGTCATTCCCTGGACCTCTCGTGGCCAACAAGAACAACTGCAGTTTAACATCTCATATTCATTGGGCAATCGACCGCCCCGGTCTGGACGTTTATTGACCGGGGCGATGCATTGCCGGAGTCTGCACCGAAAGGCACCCAGACCCATCTTTCGGCCCAGGGGAGGAATTGGGGTTTTTTTCTGCGGATAGGGATAAGGCGGGGGGTGGAAGCGCTGGTTCAGGACTGACTGCTGAGGCAGGAAACATCCATTGAAATTAGTTGGAAATACTTATATTTTACGCTCCCCCTGCCGGCTTTCCGTTGTCTTCATCGTTCTTCTTCCGCCGCCACAGCCACGCCAGGACGGCGGTCAGGCCGAAGGCGATGAGCAGCCGCACCCCGAGCATGATCCAGCCGTTCCCGCCGATCACCACGAAAATCAGGGTGTCCTCGACCACGGCGTGACAGGTCGCCAGAAAGAGTCCCATCAGGAAGAGTTCGCGGCCGGGCAGGCGCTTCTCCTGCGCCACCCGGATGATGATCCCGGCGCCGTAGGCGATGCCGAGGAAGATGCCGGTAAAGAGGGGGACGGCGGCCTGGGGGGAGAGCCCCATGCCCCGCATCATCGGCTCGACCGCCCGGCCGGCCCGGCGGAAGACGGGATGATAGCGCAGCACCTCAAAGAGGGTCACCAGCGGCACGACGATCAGCAGCAGCTTGGCCGAAAGTTTCAGCGCCCCCAGCAGGGCGAGCAGCAGCGCTTCCATCATCCCACCCAGAGTCGGTGCCCGAGTTCGAGGAGCATCCCGGTGACGCCGGCGATCAACAGCCGACAGAGGGTCAGCAGGCCGCCGCGGGCGCCGGTGCTGCCGAGCACCGCCCCTTCCACCAGCAGGTTGTGCGCGATCCCCATCATCAGTCCGCACTGGGTCACTTGCCAGGGGGTGAGGTCGAGGGGGGCCATGACAGCCAGGGCGGCGTAGAGGTTAAGGAGAAAGGCGGCGATGAAGGCGAAGGCCGCCGCGCCTGGCAGGCCGAAGAGCTGCATCAGCGGGGCGAAGAGCTCACCGAGCAGATCGATGACCGGCGTCTTCTTGAGCAGGTCGACCGCCACGTAAAGCGGGAGGACGAACTTGATGAGCTTGAGCGAGGTCTGCAGGCCGCCGATGAAGCCGGTCCGCAGCCGGGTGGGGATGTCCGGGATGATCACTGCCACGCGCGTGCCTCTTTCCGTTCGGCTGTTCCGGTCAGGGACCGGAGATTAGCAATTTTCCGGCGGCGTGGCGAGTCCCCATTAGCATACCAAGTGATTGTGCCCTCCACCCCTTAGCCGGATTCTTCAAGGCTTCGGCCAGGGCATGATAGGCACAGTACTGATACTGTTCTTTGGGCTGCCTTCGAGCACCCGGTCGCTATAGGTGACGTAAACCAGCACGTTGCGCTCGCGATCAAAAAAACGAACGACCTGCAGCTCCTTGAACAGAAGGCTGCGGCGTTCATCGAAAACCTGCTCGCCGTCCTTGAGCTCGTCGACAAAGCTGATTGGTCCGATCTGTCGGCAGGCAATGCTGGCGTCGCTGGTATCCTCGGCAACACCGATCGCGCCCTTGACCCCCCCTGTCTGCGCACGGCTGATGTGACAGGCCACCCCCTTGACCTTCGGGTCATCGAAGCCGTCGACCACGATCTTGTCGTTGGGTCCCACCCAGCGAAACCGGGTACTCACCTCTCCGGTGCCTCCCCGTTCCGGGCGACTGACCAGCCACCAGACGGCCCCCAAGAGCAGCAACAGCACCAGGGCGCCCAGCATTATTCCTGCACGTTTCATAATTTCGTCCTTGCTCCCAATGAGATGAACAACGGGCCGGGCCAATGGGGAGCGGCAGCCTTATTCTGTTATTTGAAACGGGATTTGGCCGAGTCGATGGCCTCCCCCATAGCCGTCCAGGCCAATTCGATGCCTGATTTCAGGTCTTTCCAGGCGCCTTCTCCGGACAGTTGCAGTTCCTCGATTTTCTCCCTGGCGGTTGCCTGCTTCAGCTTTAGTGACTCGATCTGTTCGGCGTACTCATTCTTGGCATCGGCCTTGACTTCGCCTGCCTTGGCGACCAACGTGTCGATCTCGGCATTCCATTCCGCGAGTTTTTCCTGCAGCTTTCGCACGTATTCATCTCTGCTGCTCATGATTTGTCTCCTTTTCTGGGTGTTCAAAATCCTGCGGACTGACAATAAAAATGGGGGCCGGGAATACCCGGCCCCTTGCGTTTTGTTCCCGCGGAAGAGGGCTAGTCCGGGAGAACTGCGCGGCAGATGACCTCGACACGGCGGTTCTGGTAACGGCCGTCTGCCGTGGCGTTGTCAGCGACCGGCTGGGATTCGCCGTAACCTCTGGCTTTGAGCTTGTTGGCATCGAGACCGTAGTTCCTGATCAGTGCCTGACGCACGGCTTCAGCTCGCCGCTCGGAGAGCTTCTGGTTGTATTCGTCATTTCCCTGGTTGTCCGTATGCCCAACGAGAAGGATGAAGGGGGCGTTGTTGTTCTCACGGACAAACGCGGCCGCCTTGTCGAGTTCTCCCTTAAACTCGGGTTTGATCTCCGCCTTGTCGGAGTCGAAGTTGATGCGCAAGGTGAGTTTCAGTTCACACCCCTTGTCATCGACCACGATTCCCTTCGCTGTGCCGGGACATTGGTCCAGGTAGTCGAAGACGCCGTCGCCATCGCTGTCGAGCGGACAGCCCTTGGCATCGACCTTCACCCCTTTAGGGGTTCCCGGGCACTTGTCCAGGTAGTCGGGAACGCCGTCGCCGTCGCTGTCCAGCGGACAACCGTTTACATCGACCTTCACCCCTTGAGGGGTTCCCGGACACTTGTCAAGATCGTCCGTCACGCGGTCACCGTCACTGTCTTTGGGCGCCGGGGGTAGAGCCGCCGGGGCCACAACGGCAGGAACTGCGACAGGCACGGGCTTTGCCATCTCGGCGAGTTGGAACTTGAAGCCTGCGGTGTAGAGGAGATTGTGATCGAGGGGGGTCTCGTTGAAGACGACCAGATGCCGCACATCGGCCCGCAGGGCGACGTTTTCGGCGATGAAGTAAAGCAGGCCAGCACCGTAATTGGCCATGAACTCACTGTCGTCGCCGAGATCATAGCCGCCGACGCCGGCGGCCAAGTAGGGCACCAGGGGGCGCTCCGGCATGAAATGGTAAAGGGCGTCGAGCCGATAGTTCAGAAGATCGACGGAGCGGTCGGTCTTGTCTTCGTCGAGGTTGGCGGCGCCGGCCAGCACGGCTTCCAGCCCCAGGACCTTGGTCAGGTTGTAGCCGACGCCGAGGCTGTAGGCCAGGTCGTCATCGACATTCTGGTCCCCTTCTGTCATGACACCACCCAGCATGGGGGAAAAAGTCAGCACGCCGCTTTTGAGTTCGGCCCGCGATGTTGCCGGGAACATGACGAGCGCCATGATGAGTGCGGCAAAAAACAACTTTGGAAACTTCATTCAAGTACCTCCCTGTAAAACGAATCAATAAAAAAACGGCTGCAGATGGTGTCGTCCTGGCCGCCGGCGACCAAGATGGATGTAAACGGCCGCCTTCTGTTATCCAGTTTGGACCCTACAA
>DASPGW010000274.1 GCA_035620395.1 Desulfuromonadales bacterium
TGTTCTGCACGCCGGAGAGGTAGTCGATGCGGTCGGTGTAGGGGATGTACTGGTTCCAGTGCTGGCGCTCCCCCATCTTCTCGGCGGCCCGGTGGTGATAGCCGATGTCGGCGTCGATATCGACGATCTCTTCGCCGTCGAGCTTGAGAACCAGGCGCAGCACGCCGTGGGTGCCGGGGTGGTGCGGACCGAGGTTGAGGACCATGGTGTGTCTGCCGTCGGTCACCGGCCCCCCCCGGAAGAAGTCGCCGCCGTCCCGCGGGATCATGGTCGCCGCGGTCTCGGCGGTGTAGGGAGGCATCTCGGTGCCGCGGAAGGGGTGCTCCTTGCGCAGGGGGTGGCCCTGCCAGGAGTCTGGCATGAGAATGCGGCGCAGATCGGGGTGGCCGGAAAAACGGATGCCGAACATGTCGAAGGCTTCGCGCTCGTACCAGTCGGCAGCGGGCCAGACCGAGGTGACCGAGGGGGCCTCGGGGAATTCTCCCGCGAGCGGCACCTTGACCCGGGCATAGCCTGGCTCGTCAAAATTGAGCAGATGATAGACGAGGGTGAAATCGTGTCCGGGACGCTGGCGGCGGGCGCTCTCGTCGACGGCGGTGAGGTCTTCGAGGCGGCGGAACTTTTTCGGCGCCTCCTGCTTGAGGAAGCGCAGCAGTTCCGTGGCGTGCTCCGGGGCCGTGACGAAGGTCGGCATGTCCGCCGCCTGCGCGTCCTCCCGAACGGCCTCGCCGAAGCGCTCGGCCACCGCCCGGCGCAGATCGGGGGTGGAGGCAGCGAACTCCACCTTCGGCTGCGGCGGCGTCCACATGCTCTCCGAGCGGCTCCCCCAGAATCTGGGGTGCTGCATCGAGGTGCCGCGGACCGGTGCGCTGCCGTAACCGGGGCCCCGCGGGTCGCGGCTTTTGCTGACGCCGTCG
Organism: Desulfuromonadales bacterium; assembly: GCA_035620395.1. NCBI lineage: Bacteria > Pseudomonadati > Thermodesulfobacteriota > Desulfuromonadia > Desulfuromonadales > Desulfuromonadales bacterium. The sequence continues at coordinate 918 of DASPGW010000274.1, forward strand.
ACCAGGACCGGCACCGTCGTCCCCTCGCTGCCGCCGGCCAGCCCAAGCACCTTGCGCGCCGGCCGCTCCTCTTTGGCGATCTTCTCCTGCAGTAGCAGCAGCCCCTGCATGAAAGCCTCGGGGCGCGGCGGGCAGCCGGGGATGTAGACGTCGACCGGGACGATCTGGTTGACCCCCTGGATGACGCTGTAGACGTCGTACATGCCGCCCGAGTTGGAGCAGCTCCCCATGGAGACGACCCACTTCGGGTTGGCCATCTGCTCGTAGAGGCGCAGGATGGTCGGCCCCATCTTCTTGAACGGGGTGCCGGAGATGACCATCAGGTCGGCCTCGCGCGGCGTTCCGCGCAAAACCTCGGCGCCGAAGCGGGCGAGATCGAAGCGCGGCGTCATGCTCGTCATCATCTCGACGAAACAGCAGGAGAGGCCGAAGAACATCGGCCAGAGGCTGTTGGCCCGTCCCCAGTTGATGGCGTCGTCGAGGGAAGCGAGGATGAGGTTGTCGGGAAGACGTTCGCTCATCCGGCCTTCCTTGCCGTCCGTCCGGCCCGCGGGCCCCAGTCGAGGCCCCCCATCTTCCAGAGGTAGACCAGCCCGAGAAAGAGCACGAAAATGAAGAAGGTGATCTGCAGGAACCCGGCCCAGCCGAGCAGGTCCCAGGCGACTGCCCAGGAGAGGATGAAGATCGCCTCGACGTCGAAGACGATGAAGAAGATGGCGACCAGATAGAAGGGGACGGGATCGCGCAACCGGGCGTCGCCCGTCGGCAGGACCCCGGACTCGTACGGTTCACCCTTGGCCCGGCTGCGACTCTTGTGGCCGAGGCCCCAGGCGAGCAGAAGCAGGACGACAATGAGGAAAACGGCGATGCCGGTGTAGAGGCCGAGGGAAAGCAGGGCCTCGAAAGATGGGGGCGCTTCGCCACCAGTGGGGGCGGTTGGCAGGTCGGCGGCAAAGGCAATCGGCATGGAAAACTCGCTCAATCCGGGCGGGATTTCAGCATAGGCAATTCGACAACAAAGGCGTCGGAAAGAATAGCACAGAATCAACGGCTGTCCATGCCGCCAGCCTGTAAAGGCCCCCTTTGAAAAAGGGGGATTCAGGGGGATTTGGTTGTGATCCGCGGAATGAAAATCCCCCTGGCCCCCCTTTACGAAAGGGGGGAAACTAATTGTCTTGCCAATTCTAGCGCCGCCGGCCGGCGGCAATGGCGGCCCGCGCCAACTCGTCGCAGCGTTCGTTCTCCGGATGGCCGGCGTGGCCGCGCACCCAGCACCACTCGACCTGGTGGCGGCGGCTCTGCTCCAGCAACTGTTCCCAGAGGTCGCGGTTGGCGACGTCCTTTTTCTGTGAGTTTTTCCAGCCGCGACGGACCCAGCCGTCGATCCACTCGGTGATCCCTTTTTTAACGTACTCCGAATCGGTGGTCAGCCGCACCCGGCATGGGCGCTTGAGGGCGGCGAGCCCGGCGATGGCGGCGGTGAGTTCCATGCGGTTGTTGGT
>DASPGW010000275.1 GCA_035620395.1 Desulfuromonadales bacterium
GCGCAGCAGCATGGCGTGGTCTTCGTGCTGGGTGTTGTGGCAGTGCTCCACATAGCTCCCGGCGAACTCCCCGAACTGCATGGCGATTTCGATGACATCGGCACCGTCATCCTCGGGGCCGATCCGCAACATGTCCTTGCGCGCCCACTTCTCCCATTCCGGCGGCGCTTTCCCATCTACGCTGAGAATGACCGCTTCGGCGAAATGGACGTGGATCGGGTGACTCCACCCCCCGCCGTTGACAATCCTCCAGATCTCCAGCGTGCCATCCCCGCTGAAGCCCGCTTCCGTGGGGCCGGTGGCCAACTGGGGCGCCGCCGAAACCCGTCTGGTGTCGGCCTTGAAGCTGCCGTCTCCATTGGTCTTGATGGTCCACGGGGCCTCGTCCGTACCGGAAGAGCGACCGAAGGTAAAGGTGCGATGCCGGGCGTTGGCGAGCTTCGCCTGGTCGGCGGGGTCGTCGCGATTGATGGGCAGCGGGATCATCTTTTTCTTGCCAGGTTCGTAATCGCCGGGGTGCATGGAGAGGTCCTGGCCCGCGTAGGCCACAACCCGCAGTTCCAGGAACCCGCCCACGGCCGGGTCGCCGCCAGCCCAGCGGTCGGCCACGCCGTCGCCGTCATCGTCCGCCATCTGGGGTTTGTATTGCCCGGACAGGATCGCCTCCAGCGGGATCTTGTCGCCGGCGCGCTTCCCGTCGGTGTGTTCGAAGATGTTGACGAAGTACAGTTGGTCGCCGGGCCGGATGCCGTGCTTGGCGAAGTTGACGACGATGTCGTAGCGCTCGCCGATCGACTGGGCCGGAAGCTGACCCTTATGTTCCAGGAAATCGCCGTCGCCGTCGAGGTCCCTGGTGCCGTCGAAGGGGACCGCATGCTCCATGATGTTGCCGTCGTTGGCGATCAGGTGGAAGGGGACCCGGTTGTAGGAGAGACCGGAGCCAGGCGGGCCGGGGATCTCGCCCCCCTCGCCCGCGACTTTCTGCACCAGAGCCAAGGCGAAGTAGCGGGCCACCGCGCCGTTGAGGATGCGGAAGCGATAACTGCGGGCGCGCACCTCGAAGAAGGGATGGTACTGCCAATTGGTCAGCACGTGATCGCCCAGGAAGCCGTCGAGGTTGAAGATGTTGAACCAGAGTTGCCCCTGGCTGTCCCAGGCCTTGTCGGCGACCAGCAGGTTGACGTCGTAATCGCGGTTGCCCCAGGGCAGCGCCGTGCCGCTCGGCAGGCGCAGGTTGACGCCATCGTCGAAGGCCTCGTTGCCGCGATCGAGGGCACTGTAGTAGTTCATCATCACGGCGTTGCCCTTGTAGACGTTCTGCGCCGTGAAGTCGAGCATGTGGTCGTGGAACCAGTGGGTGCTCATCGTCTCGCGCCAGTCGCCGCGGATTTTGATCGAGCCGTTTTCGCAGGTCTTCAGCCCCGGGTTGGCGTCGTTGACGAAGAGGGTTTCCCCCGGCGCACAGGGAAAGGCCGCCCGCGGATCGGTGGCGCTGGTATTGATGGTGTCGTATCCGGCGAGCTGCAGCGGCCAGCGGTAGTCATAGAACTGCCCGGGGAAGAAGAAGGCGTTGGTGTAGCCGTCGCTCTCGGCCGGGGAGTGGCCGTTGTGCTCGTGGGTGGTGATGGTGTGCAGCCCGAAACCGCGGTTGGCCGCCGGGTCGATGGGCAACGCGTTGTAGTGGCGCATCAGGATGGATTGCCCATGGCGCGCCATGAGCAGTTTTGGCGGCAGGGTCCCGTCGAAGGTCCACAGGGCCTTGTGCTCCTGAACTGGCATCAGCGGGTGGATCCGGATCGCGAGACCCTTCGTGGTTCCATCGAACCTGGGCGCACCGGGAACCGAGGAAGTAAAGACGGTGTGATAGAGCCCGCCGGGAGCGAATTCGCCGACGGCGTAGCGGTGCATTTGCCTGCCGTCGCGAAAGCCGCCGTTCACCCGGGAGCCGGCCTGGGCAGTCTTGAAGAAGGCCTGAGGGTAGAACTCGTTCCATCGCTGGTGGGCCCAGCCTCGCCCAGGTGGCCGCCCTTCGGCGGGGGGAGCGTGGAGCGGGCGGCCGAGGAAGCCTTCGATCTCCGCCTTCCAGGGGTTCTCCGCTATGGTGTTCGAAGACTCCGTGGGGAAAGGGGCTATACCAGCCTCGGACAGAAAGGCCTCCAGGGTCGCGCCGGCCGGTCCACTTGCCGCGACGTTGCCCGGGTCTTGCTCGGGTGCAGGTCCGGTAGCAGGCCCCGGGAAGGTGCTGGCCGGAGTCGAATTCCCCGGGACGAGCGGCTCGGTGCCGAACTCCTCGAAGCGCAGCATCTGCTGGGTGAAGGACTGGGCGCCGAAAAGAGGGCTCGGTTTGCCGTTGGTGGGGACGGTGGAACTCGTCTGCTGGGCCTCTGGCAGCGCATTGTTCAAGCCAGCGTCCTCATGGGTCGCCCCCTCGAAGGCCCCTTCGAAAGCCGGGGTGAGCGTTTCGAGAATATCTCCGGAGAACTCCAGGCCGACGATCGGTCCGGTGAATACGGAATGATCTTCCACGGGAGGTGGATTGAAAAAGTCGCCGAGAAGAGGGAAGGAGCCTTGCTGCAGTCCGTCCCCGAGCTGTTGGCCATCTCCGCCTGCCTGGCCCACGCCCAGCGCGACAGGGGGGCCGCCGCCGCTGTCACCGCCACCTCCACCGCTGCAGGAGATCAAGGCCAAAAAACCTAACGGAATCACCCATCCCGTAACCCATTTTCTTAAAACGGTACTCATTTCCTACCTCCTTTCCTGAAGTAGGCCAGAGGGGGATCGAAGAGTCTGAATTTGACTTTCACATTCCTTTTGCTTCAAGTATACCTCTATGGATAGAGGGGATTATGGGGGAATTCTACAGGTGAGGAGGGGAATATATCTTTTCGTCGTGGTGGACAGAGCTGACTCCCTATTTCCGGACTGTCTGAAATGGGGAAGAATCCGTTCGGACCGGGTTGTTTTGCCGGTTTATACAGACTGTCTATACTTGATGTAGTTCGCCAGCGGAATCTTCCCCTTGCAGACGTGCCGGAAAGGAGCGAAATATGGGAAACACCATCAAACTGCACCGCGTTCTGCGCGCCACACCCGAGAAGGTTTATCGGGCTGTCCTCGATCCTGATGCATTGGTGAAGTGGAATCCGCCGAACGGCTTCACCGCCAAGGTGCATCACCTGGACGCCAAAGTCGGCGGCACATTCAAAATGTCGTTCACAAACTTTTCAACGGGCAAGAGCCACACCTTCGGCGGGAAGTATCTGGAACTCACTCCCCATGAACGAATCCGAGTAACGGACGTCTTTGACGATCCGAATTTGCCGGGCGAGATGCAAACGACTTACGCCTTGAAGCAGGTGTCGTGCGGAACGGAATTGACGATTGTCCAAGAAGGGTTGCCGGATGCCATAGCTCCCGAGGCTTGCTATCTCGGTTGGCAGGAATCTCTCATCCTTCTTGCGAAAATAGTCGAGGCGGAGATTCCAGATTAGCGCCCTACCATGGCACGCAGTCGACGGCGAACAGGTTGCGCCGCGCCTGATGCCAG
>DASPGW010000276.1 GCA_035620395.1 Desulfuromonadales bacterium
GGGAGAAGGAGCGGGCCGAGAGCAGCACCGGCACCAGCGCCAGGCTCATGGAGAGTTCGTAGGAGATGAGCTGGGCCAGGCCGCGGATCGAGCCGAGCAGGGCGTACTTGGAATTGGAGGCCCAGCCCCCCAGAGCGACGCCGTAGACCGCCAGCGACGAGAGGCCGAGGAAGTAGAGGACGCCGACGTTGAGGTCGCAGACGACCAGCGGGATTTCCCGGCCGAAGAGGGTGAGCGGCGGCCCGAAGGGGACGACGGCGAAGGCGAGCAGGGCGGTGACCGCCGCCAGCCCCGGAGCGAGCAGGAATATCCACTTGTCGGCCTGGTCGGGAACGACATCCTCCTTGGTCAGCATCTTGATCACGTCGGCCAGCGGCTGCAGCAGGCCGAAGGGGCCGACCCGGTTGGGGCCGTAGCGCAGCTGCATGCGGGCCAGGATCTTGCGTTCGGCGAGCACCAGGTAGGCGGCCAGCGTCAGGATGACGCCGAAGATGACCCCCAGCTTGACCAGGACGATGAGCAGGGTGAGCAGCAGCTCGTTCATGCCGTCCCCTCCTTCTCGAGCAGGCAGTCGAGGTGGCCGGCGCCCGGGACGAAGACTTCGACCGGGGTTCCGCGCAGCCGCGGCAGGATCGCCACCCCCCGCGCCACGCGGTCGCTCGTGCGCACCGTCACGGCGAAATGACCGAGAACGGTCGACAGACGGGCGCGCTCCCCCTCGGCCAGGCCGAGACCGGCGGCGTCGGCGATGTGCAGCAGGACGTGCGGTGCGTGGGTGACGGCGGCCAGCGGCGGCGAGAGGCTGGAGAGAAGCTCGGAGCCGAAGAAGGTCTCCACCGGCAGCAGGTGCAGGGTGCCGCCCGGCTCGCAGTGAGGCGGCAGCGGCGCCGGTGCGCCGGCCGGGGTGCCGGTGCCGGCGAACCGTTCCCCTTCACCTGCCGGAGCGAGTTCGGCCAGGCGGGCGAAGCGCGGGTCTTCCGCCGCCAGTTCCTGCCGCAGCGGGCGCAGGGCAAGGGGATGTCCGAGGAGGGCGGCGAGGATCGCCCAGGCCGGGCGCGGCAGGCTCCCGGGCGTTTCCGCAGTGAAGGTGCGCGGGGGGTGGTCGCCGCCGCCGGTCTCGCGGATCGGCAAGCCGGGGGAGAAGACGGAGGCGAAGGGCAGCATCCGCCCTTCCTGGCTGACGACGGTGCCGTCCCCCTCGGCCGGCACTGTCGTCGGCAGCAGGATGTCGGCGCGGCGAGCGGCGAGGGTCGGCACGCCGTCGAGGACGATCAGCGATTCGAGCCGGGCGAGTGCCGTCGCGGCCCGCCCCGGATCGGGGTGGTCGGCAAAGGGATCGGTCTCAAGGCAGATCAGCGCCTTGATCTCGCCGCCGAGCATGCCGTCAAGCAGGGCGTCGGCGTCGGGGCCGGCACCGGCGACCAGGGCCGCGCCGTAGCTGTTCGGGCCGGTCAGCAGGACCGTGGCACCGCAGGGTCGCTCGGCCGAGGAGAGGGCGTCCGCCGCCAGTAGCAGTGCTGCCACGCCTTCCTCCCTAAGCAGGTCGGCGCCGCCGGCCAGTACCGGGCGTTCGGCCTGGCGCAGGCGGGCGGCGATTCCCTCGAGGAAGATCGCCTCCTGCCGGTCGAAGGCGGTGAAGTCGCCGCCGGCGAGGGCGGCGAGCGCGGCCGGCAGCCGCTCCGGGGCCAGAGGCAGGTGGGGGGCGGGGCAGGGGAGTTCTACCGGCCGCGGGTCGAGGACGGCGACATGGCCGCCGGCGCGGGTCGCCTGGCGCAGGGCAAGGGCGAGGAGAGGACCCTCGGCGAGAGGGTCGGCGCCGACGAGCAGGACGAAGTCGCTCTTGCGGATATCCTCCAGGCTGCGTGCCTTATCCCCGAGGCCGGCGGCGAGGGTGCGCGCCGCCCGGTCACGGGACGGGTGCGCATCGAAGGCGCAGCGGTCGCTGCCGACCCGCTGCGCCCAGCGGCGCAGCAGCCAGTTCGCCTCGAGAGTGGCGCGCGGCGAGCCGAGGAAGGCAACGCTTGCGGCGCCGTGGCGCCTGACCGTTTCCTGTAGGCGGCGGCGCAGAGCGCCAAGGGCCTCGGACCAGGACAGCTCCGCCCCGTCGACGCGGGGAGCGCGCGGCCGCTCGGGGTCATTGGCGTGGCCGTAGCCGAAGCGGCCGCGGTCGCAGATGAAGAAGCCGTTGACCTGCCGGTTGACGCCTGAGCGCACCCTTTGCAGCTCGCGGTAGCGGGCACCGGGGATGACGGCGCAGCCGAGGGAGCAGTGCGGGCAGACTGAAGGGGCTTCCTCGATGTCCCAGTAGCGGGCCTTGAAGCGGAAGGTCTTGTCGGTGAAGACGCCGGTCGGGCAGACATCGACCAGGTTGCCGGAAAAGGGGCTCTCCAGCCGACCGTCGCGGAAACGGCCGAAGTAGACCCGCTGGTTGGTCCCCAGCACGCCGAAGTCGCTGCCGCCGCAGTAGTCCTGGTAGGTGCGCACGCAGCGGTAGCACTGGATGCAGCGGTTCATCTCGTGCTCGACGAAGGGGCCGAGATCCTGATTGGTGTAGGTCCGCTTCTTGCCCCGGAAGCGGCG
>DASPGW010000277.1 GCA_035620395.1 Desulfuromonadales bacterium
CCCCTTGGCGTTGAAGGTGATCGGACCGGTGAGCCCCTCGGCGTTCTTCAGCTCCTTGTGCAGGTAGCCGGCCAGCTTGTCGGGGTCGGTCGATTTGGCCCCCTCCATCCCGGCCGTCACCGCCAGAAAGCCGTCACCGGCCAGGACCGCCCAGATGGAGCCCGGTACGCTGCCGTGCTTCTTCCGGTAGCCGTCGAGAAAACGGCGGGCCTTCTCGAAGGGGAGATCCTGAGGGACCGGCGGGCTGAGGAAGAAATAGCCCTCGGCGGCCTCTTTGCCGGCGATCTTCACCAGGTCGGGGTTGTTGGTGGCGTCGCCGCCGAGGAAGGGGACCGGCCAGTTCATCTCCTTCTTCTGCCGCAGCAGCAGTCCGGCTTCCGGGTAATAGCCGGTGAAGAAGACGGCCTCGGGACCGGCGGCCTTGAGTTTGGTGAGGATGGCGGTGTAGTCGCGCTCGCCGGGAGTCAGGGCGTCGAAAAAGGCGACCTGGACCCCCTCCTTCGGCAGCAGGGCGCGGGCCTCTTCAGCCAAGCCACGGGCATAACTGGTGTTGTCGTGCAGGATGGCGATCTTCTTGAACCCCATCTTCTTCAGGGTGCCGACCGCCACCCGCCCCTGCTCGTCGTCCCGGGGGCAGGTGCGGAAGAAATACCCCAGTTTCTTCTCGGTCAGACGCACGGCGGTGGAGCCGTTGGCGACCTGGATAATCTGCGCTTCGTCAAGGATCGTCTGGCTCGCTTCGGTGACCGAGGAGCCGTAGGTGCCGATCACCGCCGCCACCTCCCGGGTCGCCAGGCGCTGGGCCGCCAGTGAGGCGGTGCGGGGGTCGCCGCCGTCGTCCTCAACCAGGACCTCGACCTTGCGGCCGAGCACTCCCCCCTTGTCGTTGAGATCCTGGGCGAGCAGCTCGACGATCCGTTTCATCTCCTGCCCTTCGCTGGCCCAGGAGCCGGTCATCGGAGCCATGAGCCCGATCTTGACGGTTTCGGCGGCGGCCGCCCCGGCCAGCAGGCAAAGCAGCGTCGCCAGCATCAGTACCTTCTGCATGGAGTCCTCCTTCAGCGTAATGGGTGCTTGGCGCACACCAATGGCAGGCGGGCCGCCGCAAGGGGCCGCCTCAGATCCCCAGATAGGCCTTCTTCACCTCTTCGTTGTTGAGCAGGTTCTCGGCCGAATCGGTCAGGGTGATCCGGCCATTCTCCATGACGTAGCCGCGGTGGGCGAGCTTGAGGGCCTGGTTGGCGTTCTGCTCGACGAGAAAGATGGTGGTGTTGCTGTCGCGGTTGATCTTGCGGATGATCTCGAAGATTTGCTGGATGATGATCGGCGCCAGCCCCAGCGAGGGTTCGTCGAGCAGCAGAAGCCGCGGCCGGGCCATCAGGGCACGGGAGATGGCGAGCATCTGCTGCTCGCCGCCGCTCAGCGTTCCACCCAGCTGGTTGCGCCGCTGGGCGAGAATCGGAAAGAGGTCCATGACCATGTTCAGGTCCTGGCGGATGAGCGCCTTGTTGTTCCGCAGATAGGCACCCATCTCCAGGTTTTCCAGAACGCTCATATTGGGGAAGATGCGGCGCCCCTCGGGAACCTGGATGATCCCCATGGCGACGATGCGGTCGGGGCTGAGGCCCTGGATTGGCTGCTCCTGGAAGAGGATCTCGCCGGAGCGGGGCGGGACGACGCCGCAGAGGGCCATCAGGGTGGTGGTCTTGCCGGCGCCGTTGGCGCCGATGAGGGTGACGATTTCCCCCTCCTCGATCTCCAGGCTCACCCCCTTGAGGGCCTGGATACTGCCGTAATGGGCGTCGATGGCGTTGACCTTAAGCATCGCTCGCCTCCCCGAGATAGGCCTCAATCACCTTGGGGTTGCGGCGGATTTCCTGGGGGGTCCCCTTGGCGATCTTCTTGCCGTATTCCATGACGTAAATGCGGTCGGAGATGTTCATCACCAGCTTCATGTCGTGCTCGATGAGCAGGATGGCGACCCCTTCCTCCTTGCGGATGCGCACGATCAACTCGTCGAGCTCATGGGTTTCGTGGGGGTTCATGCCGGCGGCCGGCTCGTCGAGCAGCAGCAGAAAGGGGCGGGTGGCCAGGGCCCGGGCGATTTCCAGGCGCCGCTGGCCGCCGTAGGGGAGATTCTTGGCGAACTCGTTGGCGAAGCGGGACAGCCCCACCTTCTCCAGCAAGTGGTAGCTGGTCTCGATCGTCTCCTTCTCCTGCCGCCGGCTACTGGCGCCGCGCAGGATGGCGCCGAGGATGTTGGTCGTAGTCCGGCAGTGGCGGCCGATCATGACGTTTTCCAGGACCGTCATGTTCTGGAACAGGCGGATGTTCTGGAAGGTGCGCGCCATGCCGCTGGCGGTGACCCGGTTCGGCTTCCAGCCGTTGATGCGCTGGCTGCGCCCGTCGGGGGGATGAACCATGATTTCCCCGAGGGTTGGCCGGTAGATGCCGGTTACGCAGTTGAAGAAGGTGGTCTTGCCGGCGCCGTTCGGCCCGATCAGGGCGACGATCTCGCCGGCGCCCACCTCCAGGGTGACGCCGTCCACCGCCCGCAGACCGCCGAAATCCATGGTCAGTTCCCTGACCTCCAGCAGCTTCCGGTTGTTCTCAGCCATGAGCCTGCTCCGCGGCGGCCTTGCGATAGGCGTAGGTCTTGCGTACGTTGGCGATCAGCCCCTGGGGGCGGAAGATCATCATCAGCACCATGACCGCGCCGAAGACGAGCATCCGGTACTCGGAAAAGGCCCGCAGGTACTCGGGCATCAGGATCAGGACCAGGGCGGCGATGATGACGCCGATGATCGACCCCATGCCGCCGAGCACGACGATGGAGAGGACCATGGCCGACTCCATGAAGGTGAAGCTGTTGGGATTGATGTAGGTGTTGCGGGCGGCGAAAATCACTCCCACCAGCCCTGCCCAGAAGGCGCCGAGGGCGTAGGCCGAGAGCTTGGTGCGGGCCATGTCGACGCCCATGGCGACGCAGGCGATCTCGTCCTCGCGCAAAGCCATCCAGGCGCGGCCGATCCGGGAGTCCTTGAGACGGTTGGTGACAAAGATGGTGAAGGCGACCAGCAGCAGCATCAGGTAGTAGGTGTAGGTAGTGACAGCCGTCAGCTTCAGGTCAAGACCGAAGAGCCCGGGGCGGTCGATGTTGGCGATGCCGGCGGCGCCGTAAAAGACCGTGTCCCAGTTCTCCAGCACAATCTTGGCAATGGAGCCGAAGCCGAGGGTGACGATCGCCAGATAGTCGCCGCGCAGGCGCAGGATCGGGAACCCGAGCAGTACCCCGAACAGCGCTCCCAGCAGGCCGCCGATCGGCAGGCAGAGCCAGAAGCCGAGGCCGAAATGCAGGTTGAGCAGGGCGTAGGCATAGGCTCCGACGGCGAAAAAAGCGATGTAGCCGAGGTCAAGCAGGCCGGCGAGACCGACGGTGATGTTGAGCCCCAGGCCCAGGACGACAAAAATCAGGGCCAGTATCATGATGTTGACCTGGTAGGTGTCGACCAGCCAGGGAAAAATCACTGTGGCCAGCAGAATAGCGCCCAGCATAGGCCGGTACAGGCCCGGCTCTTCCAGAAGTCGCTGCAACAGGCCCGGCGCCGCCGGTTCTGCGGCTCCCCCTTGCGGGCGCTTCGGCTGTCCCTGCCGCCGCTGCAGCGACCATCGCCAGAAATAGGAAAGAACAAATGCGCCGAGGCCGACCCAGAGGATGCTCAGCCAGCGCCATTCGACCTCGCTCTTGATGGTGTTGACCCGCACCCCCAGTAGCGGCAGGGTCAGGAACATGAACCAGAGAGCGACTCCGCAGGAGTGCTTGAAGTTTTTCATATCCAATCCCGGCGTGTTGCGCCTGCGCGAGCTAGACCTTCTGCCTGACCGCCTTGCCCAGAATTCCGGTCGGCCGAAGGATGAGAATCAGGACCAGCAGCCCGAAGGCGAAGACGTCCTCGTAGGCGCTGGAGATGTAACCGGCAGCAAAGGCCTCGGTCAATCCCAGGACCAGGCCGCCGAGGACCGCGCCCGGAATGTTGCCGATGCCGCCGAGAACCGCGGCAGTGAAGGCCTTTACCCCGGCCATGAAGCCGATGGCGAAGTTGATCTGACCGATGTAGGAACCGACCAGGACCCCGCCGATGGCGGCCAGGACCGAGCCGATGACGAAGGTGACGGAGATCACCCGGTCGACGTTGATGCCGACCAGGCGAGCCATGGTCATGTCCTGCTGGGTGGCCCGCATCGCCTTGCCGATGCGGGTGTATTTGATGAGTACGGTGAGGACGACCATGGTCAGCGCGGTCACCAGCAGGATGACCAGTTCCGCCGACCCCATGATGTGAGCCACCGGCTCCATGAAGTCGAAGTCGGGGATAAGGGCCGGAAAGGGGAGGAAGTCCGGGGTCTGTGCCAGCAGGACGTAGTTCTGCAGGAAGATCGACATGCCGATGGCGCTGATCAGCGGCGAGAGGCGGGGCGCCCCCCGCAGCGGACGGTAGGCGATGCGCTCCAGGGTGTAGCCGTAAGCCGCCGCGTAGATCGCGGCCACCAGCGCGGCCAGCAGCAGGATCGACACGCCGGTGAAGCCGTAGATGGTCAGCGCCCCGGCAACGACCAGGGCGACGAAGGCGCCGATCATGTAGACCTCGCCGTGGGCGAAGTTGATCAGTTGGATGATGCCGTAGACCATGGTGTAGCCCAGGGCAATCAGGGCGTAGATGCTGCCCCGGGTCAAGCCGCTTAAGAAGAGTTCGAGAAAGTAGTCCATCGCTTGCTACCGCCTCGTGGCAGTGGCCGGCCTGCCGGGCCGGCAAAACGGTTCACGCAAAAGCCGGGGGAAAGGCAGAGGCTTTCCCCCGGCGGCATTGAGGCGCTGCCGGCGTTACTTGACCTCGACGAACTCGCCGTTTCTGACCTGATAGACCGCGAAGCCGACCCCTTCGGCATCCCCCTTCTGGTCGAACTTGATGCGACCGACGGTGGTTTCGACGTAAGAGCTGCGCAGAGCCTTGGTCAGTGCTTCATAATCGGTACTGCCGGCCACTTCGATGGCATGGAGCAGAGCCTGAACGGCGGCATAGCCCTGGTCGAAAAAGGTCCCCGGCTCGGAGCCGTGGGCCTTCTGGTAGGCGGTTCTGGCCTTGCGGTTCGCTTCGTATTTGGAGACGTCCATCGGGCCGGTGGCGTAAACCCCCTCGGCGTCCTTGCGGGCGATTTCCAGAAATCCTACCCCCTTGACCCCGTCGGGGCCGATGAAGGGGATGTCGACCCGCTTTTTCTTCATCTGGGCGATCAGCTTGGAGGCCTCGGGGTGGTAGCCGCCGAAGATCACTGCATCGGCCCCCTCTTTGCGGATTTTCTGTACCACCGCCGAGTAGTCCATGGCGCCAGGAGTGATCCCCTCGTACATCACCACCTTGGCCTTGCCTCCCTGCTCGACGAACTGCTTGGCGAAATCGGCAAATCCCTTACCGTAATCCCCTTTGTCATGAATGACTGCAATCTTCTTCGCGCCCAGTTTCTCCGTCGCGAAGGTGGCCGCCAGCTTCCCCTGATCATCATCGGCGGCGATGGTGCGGTAGAAGTTCGGGTATTCGCCGCCCTTGGTCAGGGGCGGATTGGTGGCCGAGGGGGACATGACGATGACCTTGGCGTCCTTGTAGATGCCCAGGGCCGCCTTGGTCGCCCCGGAGCAAACATGACCGACCACCACGTCAACCTCTTGGGATACGAGCTTGGTCGCCACGTTGGCGGCGATCTCGGGCTTGCACTGGTCGTCCTGGATCAGCAGCTCGACCTTCCTGCCCAGCACCCCCCCCTTGGCATTGATCTCGGCCGCCACCATCTCGGCAGCATCCTTGGTGGGTATGCCGTAGGCGGCGAGGTCACCGCTGTGCGGGCCGGCGACGCCGAGCTTGATGGTGTCAGCGGCCAGGGCGGGAGCGGAGAGGAGAAGTGTGAACCCCAGGGCAAATAGCCAGCTTGCGAGGTGCATTTTCTTCATTCGTGGCCTCCATTGGAAAGAATATGGATAGGGCAAACAGTGTTCGCTATCGGAACAGCATTCAATGTATAGTTTAAATAAACCTTGCCAGTCAAGGCCCTAATTGAGCCCAATGTGGAAAAAAAATTAAAAGTATCAAGGTCTTTTCGGCTGATGTCAGACGGTGTGTGGCCAAAATGGAGCGAAAATGGCTGAATTTGGCCATGGCAAAAAGGCCTTTTCGCGGCGCAGCGTTTGGTCTGGATAAAAATCCGTTGACTTCCGAAGATAAACGCTGTATCAAGCGTTAATTTTATCCCATGTTGGCACTATTTCAAATTCCATCTGGTGAGACGGGGCGACCGACGATTAACTTCTCCGGATGACTGAAACCCTAACAAGGAGGCTTTGGATGAAAAAGGCAATTGTAACCCTGCTGGCCAGTCTTCTGGCCCTTTCCCTCGGCGCCTGTGCGGCAACCAAAAAGGAAGAGCAGATCCGCGTCAAGTGCCCCGCCTGCGGCTATGAGTTCATGGCGCCGGCGGAGCGCTGACCACCTAATTACTAGAGTTTGCCTGATTTTCAGCAACATTCATTTAATATCAGGAGGCGATTGATGAAAGTTTCGCGACTGCTCTATGCTCTGCTCCTGGGAGGCCTGCTGGCCGCCCCCGCCTTTGCTTTTCAGGTCGACGTGCACGGGGACTTCAAAAACCGGCTGATGTACAGCAATCAGGCCGAGCTGTTCGACGTCTTTTCCGAGCCCGGCATCCAATACGTCAACGTCACCAACGCTCAGATCCGCAACCTGACCGGTCTGGTTTCCGGCGTCCCCCTGGATACCCGGAAGAGGGCCAACGACTCCGACTTCTTCGGGGAGATCAAGTACCGCCTCTGGTTCAACGCCACCGACGACGACAAGAAGGTCAAGGGGGTGCTCGGCTTCGAGTTCGGCGGCCGGAAATTCGGCCAGGTCGGCGGCCTCGACTTCGCCGGCGACGACAACATCTTCGAATTCCGCTGGGGCTACGTCGACTTCGAGGTCCCCTTCGACCCGGCCTCCCACCTCTCGGTCGGCCTGATGCCCGTCGGCTACAACGCCTACTTCTGGAACGACAACGCCCCGGGGGTCAAGTGGGCGGCTCAGCGCGGCGACCTGGAGTACAGCCTCGGCTGGTGGCGCAACGACGTAACCAACGGCGGCACCGGCCGCGACGCCAAGAACACCAACGACGACGTCTATGTCCTCGACGCCGCCTACAAGTTCGCGCCGGGCCACCGCCTCTACGGCTTCGCCGCCTACGGCGAATTCGGCCAGGAGGCTCTGTTCAGCCCCGACTTCGTCACGCCGGTAGTCTCCGAGGCCATGGACCAGATCTACTGGCTCGGCCTCTCCGGCGAAGGGCAGTCAGGCCGGCTCTTCTATGGCGCCACGGCCATCTACCAGACCGGCGAGATCGACGCCGCCACCGGCCTGACCTTCGCCCCCGGCAACCGGAACACGCTCGACCGCGACGCCTACCTGCTCAACGCCGAAGCAAGCTACGCCCTCGAGCGCGGCCGGGCCACCGCCGGCTGGCTCTACGCTTCCGGCGACAGCAGCCAGACCGATGGCGATGTCAACAACTACCACTCCCTGGAGGCCTACCTGGAGAATATCGGCAGCCAGGTCTTCTCCGGATACTGGGCCGACGACAACTACATGATCGGCTCCAACTACTTCCTCGACCGTGGCTTCAATGTTCCCTACCTCAACGCCACCTTCAACGTCACCGACAAGTTTTCGGTGGGGGGCGGCTACTTCTACTGGAGCACCGCCGCGGAGGTGATCCACGACAAGGAACTCGGCCACGAAATCAACGCGCGCGTCGAGTATGCCGTGACCAAGGGGCTCACCACCGGTCTCAATGCCGGCTACCTCTTTGGCGGCAAGGCCTGGGATGAGTTGGCCATCGACGGCCATGGCGACAACGTGTTCCGTTCGGAAGCGTCGGTGCGGCTGACCTTCTGATGCAGTGACTGTAAAGAAAAAAACGGACCGGGCAGAAAAGCCCGGTCCGTTTTTTCAGGAGCGACTCAGGTAACGGGTTCGACCTGTGGCCTGGCCGGCAAGAGCTCCGCGGCCGTCATGCCGAGGACGATCAGCCCACCGCCGGCCCAGGCGACGGGGGTGAGGCGGTCGCCAATCAGCAGAACGGAGAAGGCCGCCGCAAAGACCGGCTCGAGGGTGTAGATGATGGCGGCGCGGGTGGGGGTGGTCAGGCGCTGGAAGCTGGTCATCACCCAGAAGGCGTAGACGGTGGCGAAGACCGCCGTGATCCCCAGCGCCCACAGCAGGGTCGGGCTCCAGGCGCGGGGCCAGGTGACCGGCTCGAACAAAAGGCTCCCCAGCAGGCTCAGCACCGCCATGGTGCCGATTTGCACGAAGGTCAGCGCCCGCCCGTCATAACCGGCGGTCAAGGCGTCGAGACCGAGGATGTGCAGGGCAACGAAGAAGGAGCAGGCGATCACCAGGGCGTCGCCCGGGTTGAGCCGCCAGGGGCTCTGCCAGGTCAGCAGAAAAAGGCCGATGAGCGCCAGCGCCACGCCGATGCGCGCTCCCGCCGCCGGCGGTTTGGCCAGCAGCGGGCCGGCCAGCAGGGGGACCCAGACCACGTTGAGCCCGGTGAGAAAGCCGGCGTTGGCCGATGTCGTCTGCTCCAGGCCGAAGGTCTGGAAGGCATAGGAAAGAAAGAGGAGCGTTCCCAGGAAGACGCCCCGACGAATCCCGCGGGCGTCGAGGCTGCGCAGGCCCCGCCCGGCCAGCAGGGCAAGGAGCAGCGCCGAGAGGGCGAAGCGCACCCAGAGAAAGGACAGGACCGGGATTTCGGTCACCGCCGCCTTGACCACGGGAAAGGTCGCCCCCCAGAAGAGGGTCGCGGTGACCAGCAGAAATTCGGCAAAGCCCCGGCTGGGTTGGTTATTCATGGCAGTTTCCGCTGGACCCGGCTGGCGGGCGCGAAGATTGCGAACCGGCTTGTATGGCAGGTTTCGACTGTGCTATAAAAAAGGCTGTTTCGCTAAAGCAAAAAAAGTTTGGCGGGACGAGTTGCCCGGGAGTCTAGCATGGAAAGAGGGAAAAAGGAACCGGTCCAGATCGTCTGCCCGCGCTGTCGGCATACGGAGATCATTTACTTGCCGCAGGAGCAGTTCCCCCGTTGCCCCGATTGCGACATCCCGATGGTCATCGCCGAACTGCTCGACGAGGGAAAATCGTACTGACCCCCCATCCACACATCCCCATGAAATAATGAAGGAGGAAACCATGAAAAATCTGGTGTTGGCCGCCCTGGCGCTGCTCGCTCTCTCCGTCACTCTTGTCGGTCCTGCCCAGGCCGCCGGAACCCTTGATGAGATTCGCCAGCGTGGAACCCTGCGGGTCGGCATGGAGCCGGGGTACATGCCCTTCGAGCTGACCAACCAGAAGGGGGAGATCATCGGCTTCGACCCCGATTGCGCCAAGCGCATGGCCAAGGCGCTGGGGGTCAAGCTCGAGCTGGTGAGCACCGCCTGGGACGGCATCATCCCCTCGCTGATGACCAAGAAGTTCGACATCATCATGAGCGGCATGACCATTACCGACGAGCGCACCCAGGTGGTCGATTTCGCCGATCCCTACATTGTCATCGGCCAGACGCTGCTGGTCCGCAAGGAGCTGGCCGGGACGGTCAAATCCTACAAGGACCTCAACGACCCGAAGTACAAGGTCGCCTCCAAGCTGGGTACCACCGGCGAGATCGCCGCCAAGGAGCATCTCCCCAAGGCCAAATATTTCTCCTACGAAACCGAACAGGAAGCGGTCATGGAAGTGGTCAACGGCAAGATCGACGCCTTCGTCTACGACTCTCCCTACAACGCCGTCGCCTTCGCCCAGAAGGGGCAGGGGAAGCTGGTCTTCCTCGACCGGCCCTTCACCACCGAACCGCTCGGCTGGGCCATCCGCAAGGGCGACCCGGAGCTGCTTGCCTTCCTCAACGGATTCCTCAAGGAGATCAAGCAGGATGGTACCTACGACAAGATCTACCGCAAGTGGTTCCAGGACAGCGCCTGGCTGCAGGAACTCCAGTAAAGGGAGCGGAAACGGCACGTGACGGACCAACGTCAAGATTTTCTCTGGAAGCTCCTCCTGGCGGCCGTGTTGATCCTGGCGGCCGCCGGGATCTGGGGGGCGACCAAGAGCATCGACTACACCTGGCGCTGGCAGCGGGTCCCCCAGTATTTCTTCTATCACGCCGAAGAATTGCATAAGGCCCCTGCCGACGGCAAGGTCATCGACCTGGTCCGCGAAGGCGGTTCGACCGTCGTGGTATTCCAAAGCGCCACCAGCGAGATCTTGCGGGTTCCCGTCGCCGGCGACTCCGTGCGGGTAGCCCCAGGCGAGGAGCTCTTCGAGGGAGATCTGCTCGGCAGCACCTCCCGGTGGAAGGTCGGCCCCCTGCTGCAGGGACTCTGGGTGACCATCTGGATCTCCTTTCTTTCCGGCATTCTCGGCCTGGCGATCGGCCTCTGCACAGGGCTCTGCCGCATCTCGCGCAACCCGGCCCTGCGCGGGCTGGCGGTTACCTATGTCGAACTCATCCGCGGCACGCCCCTGCTGGTCCAGATCTTCATCTTCTACTTCTTCATCGGCACCGTGCTCAACCTCGACCGGATGGTGGCCGGCGTGGGCGCGCTGGCGGTCTTTGCCGGCGCCTACGTGGCGGAGATCGTCCGGGCCGGAATCCAGTCGATTCCCCGGGGGCAGATGGAGGCGGCGCGCTCCCTGGGGATGACCGTGCCGCAGGCGATGCGGCACATCATCCTGCCCCAGGCCTTCAAGCGCACGCTGCCGCCCCTGGCCGGCCAGTTCATCAGTCTGATAAAAGACTCCTCCCTGGTTTCGGTCATCGCCATCACGGATCTGACCAAAAGCGGGCGGGAAGTGATCACCTCCTCTTTCGCCACCTTCGAGATCTGGTTCGTGGTCGCCGCCATGTACCTGATCCTCACCTCGGTGCTGTCGCAGGTGATTTTCTGGATGGAGCGGAGGCTAGCGATCAGTGATTGAAGCGAAGAACGTAGTCAAGACCTTCCGTGGCCGGGGGCAGACGGTGCAGGCGGTGAACCAGGTGTCGGTCGCCATCGCCAAAGGGGAGGTTGTGGTAATCGTCGGCCCCTCCGGGTCGGGCAAATCGACCTTCCTGCGTTGCCTGAACGGGCTGGAGACCTTCGATTCGGGACACATCGTGATCGGCGGCCTGGACCTGGCGGACCGCAAAACCGACATCAACCGGGTACGGCAAGAGGTCGGAATGGTCTTCCAGCAGTTCAACCTCTTCCCGCACAAGACGGTTCTCGACAACATCTGTCTGGCCCAACTGGTAGTGCGGCGACGCAACAGCCAGGAGGCGCAGGCCAAGGCCCGGCAACTGCTGAAAAAAGTGGGGATCGCCGAGAAGGAGGGGGAATACCCGGCCCGCCTCTCCGGCGGGCAGCAGCAGCGCGTCGCCATCGCCCGGGCCCTGGCCATGGAACCCAGGGTGATGCTCTTTGACGAGCCGACCAGCGCCCTCGATCCGGAGATGGTCGGCGAGGTGCTCGACGTCATGAAACAGCTGGCCCGGGAAGGCATGACGATGGTGGTCGTCACCCACGAGATGGGCTTCGCCCGGGAAGTGGCCGACCGCGTCCTGTTCATGGACCAGGGGAAAATCGTCGAGGAGGGAACGCCGGAGCACTTCTTTACCTCCCCCAGTGAAGAGCGAACACGGCTTTTTCTCAGCCAGGTCCTCTAGCCCGGTCCGGGCAGGGTGATCGGCCAGCGCGCGCCGGGAGCATCACGCTTGAACCGGGACGACTTACAGGAGAAGATTCTCCGGCCGGACGCCGCAGGGCCGGAGCGGACCGCCGAACGCCCTGGACAGCCGCTGCGGGACGGGCTGGCGGCAGCCTGGCCGATCTGTCTGGGCTATGTACCGCTGGGCGTGGCGCTGGGGGTTCTCGCCCGACAGGCAGGCATCGGTCCGGCCTGGATCGGCCTGATGTCGGTGCTGGTCTTCGCCGGCAGCGCCCAGTTCATCGCCGTGGCCATGCTGGCCGGCGGCGCCTCGGCCGGCGCCATAATTCTGACTACCTTCGTTGTCAACTTTCGACACTTCCTCATGAGTTCGGCTCTGGCAGTACCTCTGACCGGGGTCCACCGCGGCTTCCTCTCCCTGTTCGCCTACGGCATCACCGATGAGAGCTTCGCCGTCAACCTGGCCCGTTTCCGCCGTGGCGGCTGGGACCGCTGGCGTGCCCTGACGGTCAACCAGGCAGCCAACGCTGCCTGGGTCGCCGCCACTGTCGCCGGGGGGCTGGCCGGAGCCTTCATTCCACCAGGGGCCTTCGGCATCGACTATGCCCTGATCGCCATGTTCATCTGCCTGCTGGTCTTCCAGTTGCAGGAGCGCATCCACCTCTTCACCGCCCTTTTGTCGGGGGCATTCGCCGTCCTCTGGTACCTGGCAGTGCCGGGCGATTCCTATGTTGTCGCCGCCTCGACGGCAGCGGCTACCCTCGGGTTCCTGCTGCAACGGCGCCGGGGAGGAAGAGGGACTGCATGACTTTCGGCGCCTACCTGTTGCTCGTCGCCGGCATGGGGGTGGTCACCTATCTGCCTCGCTGGCTTCCACTGCTAACCCTCTCCCGGCGGCGCCTCCCCCAGTGGCTCATCGACTGGCTCGGCCTGATTCCGGTCGCCCTTCTCAGCGCCCTGGTCGCGCCTGCTCTCCTAGCCGACGCAACGACCCGCACCCTGCAGCTTGGCCGGCCAGAGCTGCTGGTAGCGGTACCAACCTTTCTCTTCGCTCTCAAGACCAAGTCGCTGGGCGGGACGGTCCTGGTCGGAATGCTCCTTTACTGGCTGGTGCGGCAGGCTGGAATCTAAACCCCGAAATCCCAAATCCAGTGTGAAAATAAAACTTCCAAAATTAGTACATTGGAAGCTGATCCGATTCCTTTCCGCAGCTTGATCCAGCAACGCCCTGTTGGGCATGCCAGCCCAAATCTGTTCACGGAAATTCACTTGGACTTCGGTCTCTTCCCTGGTAGGAACCAACCTCCCCGATGCCCTGCGGCAGCCGAGCCATTTCTCTCCCTGCCAGGATTCCACATAGCTTGACGGAAGTCGCTATGCGCCGTCTGCCGATATACAGAATGAGTGGTGAGGGGCGCATCTGCATGACTTGGTGATAATTGGCATCCAAATATGACCCAGATCGGCATGTGACCGACCATGCCCCCTCGTCGAGAGCTCTCCCCCTATTCTCGACGAATGCGACGAGAGGCTAGAAATCCAGTATTTCTGGTAAGGTAGGGCCGCCGACGTGGTGACGAAAAACCTGCTTGACATCTTTTCCCCTACGTTGTATAAATCCACCTCGTCTCTGAGAATGCAAGGGTTTTCAGGGGGTAAAACCCCCGGTTTTGTAGCCGATTACAAGGCATGAGACTTAAAAAATCAATGTGTTAGAGACGAAATTCCGTTCCCCGGTAGCTCAGTCGGTAGAGCAGGTGGCTGTTAACCACCCTGTCGCTGGTTCGAATCCGGCCCGGGGAGCCAAACAAATAAAGGGCCGATTTCCTCAAGGAAATCGGCCTTTTTGCCATTGTCACCGCTTTTTCTCTATAAGCCCGCCCAAATAAATCTGCCCAAAAACAGCAACTTGAAGGTTCGAGTCCGATCTGGGATTTCCAGGCACTGAAAAAATGGTTGACAACCAGCCATAGTGTGGCTACTTTAAATAAACCCTACAAAGTCTATAGATAATATGATTTCAAAGAAAACGAAATACGGATTGCAAGCACTGCTCCTCCTGGCCCGTGAATACGGTCAGGGGCCGCTGCTGATCTCCGACCTGGCCCAGCGGGAGCGGATTCCGAAGAAGTTCCTGGAGTACATCCTGCTCCAGCTCAAGAACGCCGGCGTGCTGCAGAGCCGCAAGGGGAAGGGGGGCGGCTACTCACTGGCCACGTCGCCGACCGAAATCAGCGTCGGGCGAGCCATCCGCATCCTTGAAGGGCCCTTGGCGCCGGTCGCCTGCGTCAGCGAAACCGCCTATCAACGATGTACCGAGTGCTTCGATGAGGCGACCTGCGGCATCCGTCTGGTGATGAAGGATGTACGCGACGCCATGGCCGATATTCTCGATCACACCACGCTGCAGGACATGCTGCAGCGCTCCAAGGATGAAGCAAGGAAGCAGGCAGGCGTTGTCGACTTTCAGATTTGAGAGAGGCAAAATTTTTTCCCTTAATAGTCTATTTAATTGATAGACAAAGAAGAAAGGAGAGCAGCCATGTGGAAGAGAGGTTTCGTACTGGTCATCACGGCGGTGCTGCTGGCGGTCGGCAGCCTGCAGGCGGCGGAAGTCACCCTGCTCAACGTCTCCTACGACCCGACCCGCGAGCTCTACGCCGAGTTCAACGCCGCCTTCGCCAGGGAGTGGCAGAAGAAGAGCGGTGACACGGTGACCGTCCAGCAGTCGCACGGCGGCTCGGGCAAGCAGGCGCGGGCGGTCATCGACGGGCTGGAGGCGGATGTCGTCACCCTGGCGCTGGCCGGCGACCTCGACGCCATCGCCGACAAGGCCAAGCTCATCCCCGCCGAGTGGCAGAAGCGGCTGCCGCACAACAGTTCCCCCTACACTTCGACCATTGTCTTTCTGGTGCGCAAAGGCAACCCCAAGGGGATCAAGGACTGGAACGACCTGGTGAGGCCGGGCGTCTCCGTCATCACCCCCAACCCCAAGACCTCCGGCGGCGCCCGCTGGAACTACCTGGCGGCCTGGGGCTATGCCCTGAAGCAGAACAAGGGGGATGAGGCCAAGGCGAAGGAGTTTGTCGCCGCCCTCTTCAAGAACGTGCCGGTCCTCGACTCGGGTGCCCGCGGCTCGACCACCACCTTCGTCCAGCGCGGCCTGGGCGACGTCTTCATCTCCTGGGAGAACGAGGCGTTCCTGGCCATCAAGGAATTCGGCGCCGACAAGTTCGAGATCGTCGCTCCCTCCCTCTCCATTCTGGCCGAACCGCCGGTGACGGTGGTCGACAAGGTGGTCGACAAGCGCGGCACCCGCCAGGTGGCCGAAGCTTACCTGGAGTACCTCTACAGTCCGGAAGGGCAGGAGATCGCCGGCCGCAACTTCTACCGGCCGCGCCTGGAGGCGGCGGCGAAGAAGTACGAGAAGCAGTTCCCCAAAATCAATCTCCTCACCATCGACGAGGTCTTCGGCGGCTGGAAGAAGGCACAGCAGACCCACTTTAACGACGGCGGTGTGTTCGACCAGATTTATCAGCCGGGCAAGTAACCGCGGTGCAGTTGTCGGGGCGCAGCATGCTGCGCCC
>DASPGW010000278.1 GCA_035620395.1 Desulfuromonadales bacterium
TATGCCGCTGCTCAACTGTTGTGGGACGGGTATGCCGACGACCTCGATGAAACGGGCGGTTTCCTCATCAGAAACATCTGCGAGGCGAGCGAAGGAATGGAGAACCTGATCGAGGCCATGCTGGTTTTGTCGCGGACCACCAGGAGCGAAATGCGCCAGGAGGAGGTCGATCTCAGTGTCCTTGCCCGTAAAATTTCAGCCGAGCTGTTTCTGTTCGAACCGGAACGAAAGGTCGAATGGGTCATCCCCGCAGGTCTCACCGCAAGAGGGGATTCGCAATTGTTGAAGGTGGCCCTGAAAAATCTGATAGAGAATGCCCTGAAATATACCCGTACGGTTTCGCAGCCTCAGATAGAGTTGGGGATGATCAACCAGCAGGGGAAGCAGGTGTTCTTTGTTCGAGACAACGGCGTGGGCTTCGACATGAAGGACGCCGACAAGCTGTTTAAACCCTTTCAGCGGCTCCATAACCCAAAGGAATTTCCAGGGACAGGCATCGGCCTGGCGACGGTCCAGCGCATCATCCAACGGCATGGCGGGGAAATCTGGGCCAAAGGAGATCCGGGGAAAGGCGCCGTTTTCTTCTTCTCTCTCACTTAACCGGGCCCTCTGGTCCGTCTGATAAGTTCCTTCTGAACGCCTTTTGGAGGACCGGGGATTCCCTGCTCTCTGGATGCAAGCCTTACCCTTTCATGTTTCCTGGTTTTTTCTAAATCGTGAAACAGCGTGACGGGCCTGCCCATGTCTGGCGGTTGTCACGAAAAATCCTGCATTACGGAAAAGGGCCATCCGATCTGGCGATCAGAATGGCCCCCGGCATGTGTCGTATTTGTCGCGGCAATTTCAGACGGCCAATACTGTCTTATCAGCCGTGAAATATCAGAACGTCCAACTCAAAACCAAGCTGGCCAAATCCATGTACGGGCGATATGAATATTGGGAAAGCTTATCTAAACTTGTCCACATGGGGACCGGGCCCAAGTAACCCGTTGTAGGAATTATCATCACCCAGAGCCATCTACTTAGCGCTTGGCGATGATCCAGACTGCATGGACGATCCCGGGGATGTATCCTAACAGGGTCAATAGAATATTCAGCCAGAATGCTCCCCCGATTCCAACCTGAAGAAAAACACCAAGTGGAGGCAAAAGAATCGCAATCAGAATGCGCAGTAAATCCATAGTCAATCTCCCTGTTGTTCAAGTGTCGCTGACAGTCTACTGTATTGGAGAAAGGTCCTCATCTGTCAAATATAATCCGTACGAGTATAATTCTTGTACTCAATCAATGGGAGCTTGGTGACCTCCGTGACTTCGCCATAACCTTGATTGTTTTTCCTTCAAAACTGCCCGGACTCTGAACGATTTCTCCAATTGGCGTGAATCCAAATGGCAGGTAGTCACAACCGGCGAGGAGGAGAAAGAGCCAGAAGGAAAAGATTAAGGATATTCGGACCCGCATGACAAATCCCCTTGCTGCCTGAACAAGACGGTATTGGTCATTCCTTGCAATGTCTGGGCCCGAGGAATTTCTCCGCATCCATAGTGGTGAACCCATGATCTGCGAAATCGCTCATTTGCGGCAGTTCCAAGATTATTTGCATTTTAACATCTTCCAGTGCGCAATTTCGTCACTTCTCAAGGTGCTATTTCTAAAATGTGCCGCCCCTCTCCGGTTACGCTCCCAGCAGAATCAAACCTTATAATTCTCCAGACCGTGGAACGGTGCTGTCCTCATCAGTCGGGTTGCGTCGATGGACACTTCCCGGCCTGCAAAGTAGACAAAAAAATCGCCCCGTTCCGGAGGAGGTGGAACGGGGCACATGAACCCGGGGGGAGCCGGGTCATCAAGGGGATTTTCGTAATCGCTACTTGCTGGCCACCTGGGCCCAGGCGGGCAGTTCGTTGAGTACCACGTCGAAGGCCGGAACCACCAGCGCATAGGTCAGCACCGTGACCAGGACGATGCCGATGATGTTGAGGCCAAAACCGCTTTTGACCATCTGCGGGATGGTCACGTAACCCGAGGCGAAGACGATGGCGTTGGGCGGGGTGGCCACCGGCAGCATGAAGGCGCAGGAGGCGGCGATGGCCGCCGGAACGATCAGCAGCAACGGGTTCTGGCCGAGGCCGATGGCAACGGCCGTGAGAATCGGCATGACCATGGCGGCGGTAGCGGTGTTGGAGGTCAGTTCGGTCAGGAAAATGATCAGGGTGGTCACGGCAATGACCAGCACCAGGACCGGGGCATTCTCGAGCAGGCCGACCTGGCTGCCGATCCAGTCCGCCAGCTTGGTATCCTTGAAGCCGTCCGCCATCGCCAGGCCGCCGCCGAAGAGGATGAGCACCCCCCACGGCATTTTTGAAGCCCAGTGCCAGTCCATGACAAAAATGTTACGGCGCAGGCTGACCGGGATGAGAAAGAGCAGCAGCCCGCCGGTCATGCCGATGGCCGCGTCGGTGACCAGCCTGGGGTCGGGGAAGATGCCCTCGATCTGCTTCTGGAATATCCAGGCAAAGGCGGTCAGGGCAAAGACCAGCGAGGTCCAGCGCTCACCTGCGCTCATCGAACCCATCTCGCGCAACTCCTGGTCGATCAGTTCACGGCCGCCGGGGACCTTGCGCAGCTTCATCGGATTGGCGAACTTGGTCAGCCAGAGCCAGCAGAGCGGCAGCAGGACCACCACCAGGGGAACACCGACCAGCAGCCACCTGGCGAAGGTGATCTCGTAACCATAGGTCTTCTGCAGGTAGCCGGCCAGCACGGTGTTGGGCGGCGTACCGATCAGGGTGGCGATGCCGCCGATGGAGGCGGCGTAGGCGATCCCCAGCATCAGGTTGAGGCCGAAAGCGAACTTTTCAGGGGAAAAGTCGATCTCCTTGTCGAGACCCTCCTTCTTCCCCTCCTCGATGACGTGGGCGATGATCGCCAGGCCGATCGGCATCATCATCACCGCCGTGGCGGTGTTGGAGACGAAGGCCGAGAGGGCTGCCGTTGCGACCATGAAACCGAAAATCAGCCGGCCGGGCGAGAAGCCGACCGCCTTGACGATGTTCATGGCGATGCGCCGGTGCAGATTCCAGCGCTGCATCGCCAGGGCGATGAGGAAGCCGCCCATGAAGAGGAAGATCAGGTGGTTGGCGTAGGGGGCAGTGGCCTTCTGCGTGCTGGTGATGCCCATCAGCGGAAAGAGCGGGATGGGAAGCAGGCTGGTGGCCGGGATGGGGATCGACTCGCACATCCACCAGGTGGCCATCAGCAGGGCAACGGCAGCCATCTTCTGAGCCGCCGGCTCCATGCCGGCGGGGGTGGGAATGATCAGCATCAGGACAAAGAGGATAGGGCCGAGGAAGAGGCCGGCCAGCTGTCGGCCGGTATATTCGCGGGGCTCCCCTTCCTCGACGCCGCCGGGGCTCGAGGTGATGCGGCGGGTATGCTCCGCCGGTGCCTCTTCCATCCCGTCGGCCAGGTCGACATCGTGTTCCTGGCGACCGTTGCTGAACTGGAGGTTCTG
>DASPGW010000279.1 GCA_035620395.1 Desulfuromonadales bacterium
AGTTCAGCTGTCCACTGGCGCCCGCCGACCCGCGATTAGATGAAACCGCGGGGCCGTGTGCCGCCAATGCCAAAGACTGTCATCCCGGCGAAGGAGCGTGTGAAGAAATCGGCTGCTGCTCTTTGATCCCGCTGGAGTCTATCAAGCGACATCCGGAACTGACCCCCTGGCGACAGCTAAAACTGACCCCTGTTGGTGTTGGGTAGCGGTTCGTCCCCGGAGTCCATAGGGGGGACCCGCGCGGAGCGGAGCGCCATCAGTCGCGCTGGCGGAGCGGAGCGCGGGGGGTACCTGTGGGCCCCTGGGGGTGAACCGCGGGGGTGGGGGTCCGGGGGCGGGGGTTGGTCGAGCGT
The DNA here is from genome assembly GCA_035620395.1 of Desulfuromonadales bacterium. Classification (NCBI taxonomy): domain Bacteria; kingdom Pseudomonadati; phylum Thermodesulfobacteriota; class Desulfuromonadia; order Desulfuromonadales; species Desulfuromonadales bacterium. Next base: position 354 of record DASPGW010000279.1, read on the forward strand.
CATGGGACGAGCTCCTGGTTGAGGGTGGTGGTCTTGAGGAGGCCGGCGCGGCGCTTCTCGCGAAGGCGGTAGCTGTCGCCGCGGATGGTGATGACGTGGCTGTGGTGGAGCAGCCGGTCGAGGATGGCGGTGGCGACCACGGGGTCGCCGAAGACGGTGCCCCAGTCGCCGACCGAGCGGTTGGAGGTGACGAGCAGGCTGCCGCGTTCGTAGCGCCGGGAGACGAGCTGGAAGAAGAGGTGGGCGGCGTTGGGCTCGAAGGGGAGATAGCCGAGCTCGTCGATGATCAGCAGCTTGGGCTTGGCATAGAAGCCCAGGCGCTCGTCCAGGCGCCCCTCGGCATGCGCCTTGGCGAGGGTGGCGACGAGGGCCGGCGCCGACGTGAACAGCACCGAGTAGCCCTCGCGGATGGCCTGGCGGCCGAGGGCGATGGCGAGGTGCGTCTTGCCGACGCCCGGGGGCCCGAGCAGGAGCAGGGCATCGCCGTGGGCGACCCAGCGGCAGGCCGCCAGCTCGCGGATCTGGCCGCGGTCGAGGGAGGGTTGGGCCGAGAAGTCGAAGCCATCGAGATCGCGCAGGGTGGGGAAGTGGGCGATCTTGCTCGCCATCTCGACGCGGCGCTCGTCCTTGCGGGCGACCTCGCGTGTGCACAGGAAGGCCAGGGCCTCGCGCAGGGTGAGGTCGCTGCGGGCGGCCTCGTCCAACAGGCTGTCGAGCTGGTCGCGGATCGCGGTCAGCTTGAGCCGGGTCAGCATCTCGATGAGTGCCTCATGGTCGACCATCACCAGCCTCCCCCGACCAGCTGCTCGTAGTCGCGCAGCGGCCGCAGCAGGTCGGCGACCGGTGGCGCCTCGGGCGACGGCGCCGCAGGCGCCGCCGGCCGGACCGTCGAGACGCCGGCGAAGTGGCCCGGCTCGACCAGCCGCTGGCGCCGGCCCGCAGCCTCCGAATGGACCGCCACCTCCAGCCCGCCGTGGTGGATGCTGACCCGGCCGCCGGCGACCACCGCCCGCACCGTCTCGCCGATCAGCCGCCAGGGCACGCTGTAGGCGTTGGTGTCGACCTCGACGCAGCAGTCCGACCCGACCCGTCGGATCAGATCGCGGATCTGCTGGAACGGCGGCCGGCCGTCGAGCGGCCGCAGGGCGCCGGCCTCCTCGCGCCGGAACCGCTCGATCGGGGGCTCCCCCGTCGTCCCGTGCGCCCGAAGGTCAGCCACCTCGCGCATCCACCAGGCCAGATGGGCCTCGAGCGCAGCCCAGCCGGCGAAGTCATGCCCGGCGATCGCGTTGCGCTTGACATAGCCGACGCCGCGCTCGTCCTTCCCCTTGGTCCGCGCCCGATAGGGGGCGCAGGCCCGCGGCCTGAAGCCCCAGTACCGGGCGAAGGCGCGCAGACGCTCGTTGAAGCGGACCTCGCGGGTCGCAGCGTCGTGGTGGTCGACCAGCGCCCGCGCATTGTCGAACAGCACCTCCTGCGGGATGCCGCCGAAGTGGCCAAAGGCCCCCTCGATGCCGTCGAACCAGGCCGACTGCCGCTCATGCCGGAAGGCCCGCACGTAGCAGCGGCGCGAGTGGCCCAGCGTCGCCACGAAGAGGTGAAGCCGCGCCCCCTCGCCGCCGACCGTCACCCGCAGCTCCCCGAAGTCGACCTGCAGCTGCCGGCCCGGCGGCGTCTCGAACCGCACCGTCGCCCGCGCCTCTGCCCGCAGCCTCTGGCGCAGGTGCGCCACCGCCCGCTCCACCGTCCGCAGGCTCACCCTCACGCCGTGCTCGCGCTCCAGGTCCTGCCGCACCACGTCGGCGTTGCCACGGTGCCGCAGGAACCGCTCCTCCAGCCAGTTCTCAAGGCCACCGAGCAGCCGCACCCGTCGGGGCGTCCGGTACCCCGCCCACCCCTCCTGCTCGACATAGCGCCTCACCGTGTTCCGGCTGCAGCCGAACTCCGCCGCGATCCGCTTCAAACCCCAGCCCAGCGCCCGCAGGCGCAGCATCGCCGTCACCTCGTCCGGCGTCCGCATCTCTTCTCCCCGCTGCCTTTCCAGTCGCGGGGAGCTTGTGCTCGATCCTGCTGTCATCGTGACCCTACGTCGTCGTCAGGGGGTCAGTTTTCCCTGACGCCGGGGGGTCAGTTTTTCATGTCGCCTGACAATCCGGCACTACGGCTTCCTCGCCAACGGTCACCTCGGCGGCCCGCGGCCGGCAGGGTGAAGACGACGTGGAAATACGGCACCGG
>DASPGW010000280.1 GCA_035620395.1 Desulfuromonadales bacterium
GGAATATTAAGCCCCAACTGGCAGGTCACCAGAGCCGGCAGGGTCATACGGACAACCCCCTTTACCCCACCCTCGAGTTCACGCTTCCCTTTGACTTGCCCATCGGAATATTCGAAATCGACCAGGGTGGTCGCACAGGCATAGCCAAGGAGTTCGGCAACGGTCACGCCGACCTGGGCGGAACCCCGGTCCTGCGACTGCATGCCGGTAAAGATGAGGTCGAACTGCTTGTCGTCTGCAAACGCCGCAACAGTTGACGCAACCTGCCAGGGGTCTTTCAAATGCACATCCGGATCAAGGATATGAACCGCTCGGTCGCACCCCATGGCCAACGCTTTCTTGATGGTTTCCATGACGCGGTCAGGCCCGATGGAGAGAACTGTCAGTTCGGCACCCTCACCCACCTGTTCCCGCAGAAGAACCGCCTGCTCAACGGCATATTCGTCATACTCGTTCATGCGAAAGGCAAGGTCCGCCTCGGAGAACCAGTTTCCGGCGGCATTTGCCTTGAAACGGGACTCCATGTCGGGAACCTGCTTGATGCACACCAGTAGCTTCATATGTTCCTCCGCTCTCGCTCCTGTCTTTATTTTGGTATATTGGTACCATTTTACGTGTTTTGTGTCAAGACAATATTCAAACGTTGTTGTAGTTTTAAGCTTGGCAGCAACATCATTCTGGTACAAACCGAGTTCAAAGCGGCGTCGTCGAAGGTGGTCGCCGAGGGTTGAGGGTTCTCACGTAAATTAGTTAAATCTTGGAATCTTCAGTGGAATTTCAATTTTATGAGCGGCTTTGGGCGGCTTGGGAAAGTAGGGAAGGTACAAAACCCTTGGGTTGTGTGTATCTTATCCCCTTTGCAAAGCCGATTTCCGCATGTAAACGGAGGGTCTCAGTCTTATCGAGAATCTGTTCCTTACGCTCCTGCCCTTTGGGCATTCTTCAGGAAAAAACTCTTATAATACTGTGTCAAATAGTAAAAAAGTTTGGGGGCCGCCCATCTGGGCATAATGTGTCCAAGATATCATCTCAGAATCGTTTCAGAGGCAATTGAGGGGCACGGAGGCTGGAAAAAGGTGATTCTCACTAACCCTGCAATTTCAGACGGAAACCGGGGCTTGTAAGGAGCTTGCCCCCAAAGTTACTGTTTTGGCCAGTCACAGCGCTACGCATCATGCCTGGCACACCACCATGAAAAAGGGCCTGCGCGAATTGCAGGCCCTTTTTCGTCTCTGGTTGGGACACGCACTTTACAGGCTCTTCAGAAACTCCACCAGCGCCGTCTGTTCATCGACGCTCAAGGCAGGGATAGGATCTCCGAGCGTGGCCAGCAGGGCGACGACCTCCTCCAGAGAGGCAAGGCTGTGGTCATGCAGATAGGGTGCGGACTGGGAAACCCCGCGCAGCCCCGGCACCTTGATGCCGCCGGCCAGATCCCCCGGAGTCGGACCCAGGGTAAAGGTGAAGAGGCTCCCCGCGGCGTCGGTCAGATCGGCCGTGTTATGGCAGACATGGCAGTTGGCCCTGCCGAAGAAGAGCCTGAAGCCCTCCTCGGCCAGCGCCTCGTCGAAGGCTCCCGGCGGCGGGCTGGCCAGGCTGCGCATCCAGGTCTGCAGGTCCAGAAGGTCCTGGGTGACGATGCCGTTTTCGGGAGAGGCGGTCTCTGCGGCCGCCAGCGCGTCGAGCAGGGCCTGCGGCGGGGTAATCCGCAGGGCCGGAGGCAGGTTGCCGGAGACGGTGCCGAAGGCGCCGTTGGCGTGCATCACCAGGTCGTAGACCGCCTCCGCCTGGCTGGCCAGGGCGTTCTCGCCGACGAACAGCCCGTCATAGCCGAAGAGATACCCCTGCGCTTCCAGATCGACAAAGTTCCAGAGCGGCGGATTGCCGGTGGGGTTATCGGCATTGTCTTCAAGAGGGTTGTCGGGCAGGGCGCGGATGTCGAAGCGCCCCGGGCCCCAACTGTTCAGCAGGTCGATGGTTGGCTGACCGGCAGCCTGGGCAAACGGAGTGGCGGCGAGAATGGCGCCGGCGTCCATGACGACGTTGGCCTTGCCGTCGACCTTCAGCGGTCCGATGGGCAGGGTCGTCGGACCCGCGCTCAACTGGAAGGTGGTGGGGGTCACGTTCTGGTGACAGAGGGCGCAGGTGATGCCGGCGCTGGTCAGCAGGTCGGGGTTGAGCGGATCTCCGAAAACCCCTTTCACCCCGACGACCGCCCCGGCCTGGAGCAGAGCCCGGGTGGTGGCGGGATCGGCCAGGGCGACGTCCTTGGCGTTGAGATCGGCGCCGGTCATGACGTCGACAATAGCCTGGGGAACCTTGGCCAGGTCGATCTGGACGCCAAGGGCGACCGCTTCGGTCGGCAGGAGATCGTTCAGTACCGTGTGCAGACCGAGGACACCGCCGAAGAAGTCCTCGTTGCCGAAGGTCTCGTTCATAAAGACGTCGAAGCCGGCGGTGGCGCCGGGACCGCCGGCGGTCTGCAAGCTGCGGTGCATCACCCGGAAGGTGCCGTTGGGATCGGCGACCAGGGTGACGACGGTGCTGTCGGAGGGGCGAAAGAGGCTGGCCCGCTGGCGCAGCCAGCCGGTCCCTGAAACCTTGGCGATCTCACCGAACTGCGGATGGACGGGCGCCGGGGCGGCCGCCATCTCCAGGACCAGGTCCTCGTCGATGGTCAACGGCGCCCCGCTGACGCTGGTGAGGGAGATGGCGAAGGCGGAACTGGCCGGGGTCTGGTTGGCGCCGGGGGCAGGCGGACCGGCGGCCGGGGTGACCGTCAGGCGGGCATCCTCGCTGAGCGCCCCGGCTGGAATGGTCAGCGAGACGAGGGGGTTGGCGGGGTTGTCGGAGAAGGTTCCCCCCTGGGCCGCCGCGACCTGGGCTTGAATCACGGGTGGAGCCACAGAGTCGTTGCCACCGCCGCCATGGCAGGCGGCCAGCAGCAAGGCAAAAAGGAGGATAAGGGACATCTTCCGGAAATCGGAAAAGCTGCGTACAAAACATCTAGCGGACATGGATCACCTCTCCTATCTCGTTTGGTTGAGTCCGTTGCTCGGGCACTTCCGGCAGGCCGTGGAGATCCCCAGCAGACTGTAGAGGGGACACCAGCCGATCGCCCCGGTCAGAAGCGGGATGACGCCGAGATACCCCCAGCCATGGCCGGCGGCGATCCCCTGGTAGAGAAGAAAAAGCCCTGCCGAAATCCTGACCAGCCGGTCCAATGTTCCAACGTCGCGTTTCATGGTAGACCTCCTTGTTCGCGTTTCTGTTTTGAGGTCAGTATAGGAACCCTTCTTCAGCATGTCTGTGACATTGTCACACACGGCCCTTGAGACGACAGGTGTAGTATCTGTCCGGGCTTTTTTCATTTCTAAGGCTGCATGGGATGGAATAGACTGTTGAAAAGAGAGGAGCGAGGAAAATGGATACGAGAGAGACGGAAGAATTTGTCTCCCTCTTCCCCCGGTTTCGCCGGGAGGAGGAACTCGTGGCGGAGATCCTGGCCCATGCCCGTCGCCAGGCATTCCCGTCCGATATCCACCTCTACTGGGAAGGGGATTCGTGTTCGGCTATCACTTTTGTTTTGTCCGGGGAGATCAGGGTCTACCGGTGTGGGGAAAGCGGCCGGGAGATCACCCTATACGAAATTGGTCCGGGCGAAACTTGCATCCTGAACGCCTCGTGCATCCTGGGAAACAATGCCTATCCAGCTAACGCCGTAACTGTCAGTGCTGGGGAAATGCTCCTCGTTCCGGCCCATGAGTTTCGTCGTCTACTCGGGAAATACGAGGCCATGCGTGCCTTCGTCTATTCCCTGTTGAGCCAGCGGCTGACCGAAGTCATGGAACTGGTGCAGGAAGTGGCTTTCGGCCGGATGGACGAGCGCCTGTTCGAATACTTGATCGAGAAATCGGCCGACGGCATCCTGCATGCCACCCATCAGAAAATTGCCAATGACCTGGGCACCTCCCGGGAGGTCGTCAGCAGGCTGCTGAAGGATCTGGAGCGACGGGGAAGGATTTTGCTGGCGCGAAACGTCATAACACTTCTGAATCTGTAGGCATTTACGAAAGTGCCGACCTTACAGAAAGGTTCGAATCCCGTTATTTTCTGCATCACGAAAAAAGGCCATCCGATCTGGCGATCAGGATGGACCTGGAAGGTGTTGGAGTCCGGATTCGCAGGGGCGATGAACTCGGCGCCCGGTTTTGCCGCTCCGGATCACTCGCCTGTGAGAACCGTCAGCCCTGCCTTGGCGCACCCCTCGTCCTGCTCCGAAGCAACACCGCTCACACCTATTCCGCCGACGACTTTTCCCGCAATCATGATGGGCAAGCCCCCGGTAACGGGCGTTACGCCCGGCAGACCCAGAACGGCGCTGCGCCCGCCCCTGATGGCTTCTTCGAACGCTGCGCTGGGGTCAGTCCTGCTCGGGAGGGAAGATGTCGCAGGGGACCCTCAGGGTGTTGGCGATCGCGCTGAAGCTAGAAAACAACTCGATGACCTGCTTGGCCTCATTGATCTCGGCCCGGCTTGCCCCGACCATTC
>DASPGW010000281.1 GCA_035620395.1 Desulfuromonadales bacterium
AACTCAGCCTTCGTCATGGCCTACCGGATTGAACGGCAGGGGACGGCGACCGCAGAAGGGACGACCCACCTGGTCGCCTTCGACTACCAGGCCCGCAAACCGCGCCGCCTGCCGCCTGCCTTCCGCGAAGCGGTGATCCGCTTCGAGGAGCTCGGGGCCTGAGGCGAGGCAGGCAAGCCCCTCCATCTCCCCCTGTCGCCGGCGACGCAGGGGCGTTTTCGGGAGCCCGGGAGAAATCAGGCTTGATGGCGATCTTTTTCTCATCTAAGATAAAGAATCATGCAGACTTCTCCCTCTACCGATGAATCCGCCAGCCCGCAGCGAAGCGCCCGAGCGGCCATTGACGACCCGCGCCGGGAGCAGCGGCTGATCAACGAAATCATGGAACTGCTGGTGACTCATCATGGCGGGGGGATGAGTGAGCAGGAACTTGACGACGGGATCGACCGCCTGCAAGCGGCGTTCGAGCTGGCCCGTGCTTCGCACGCTGGGCAGTTCCGCAAGTCGGGAGAGGCCTATTTCTACCATCCTCTGCGGGTGGCGCATCTGGCCGCCCGCTACTGGATGGATTTTTCGTCGGTGATCGCCGCCATTCTGCACGATGTGGTGGAAGATACGCCGGTAACTCTTGATCAAATCCGGGAGGAGTTCGGTACGGAAACCGCCCTGCTGGTCGACGGACTGACCAAGGCCGCCGATGACAAGCTCAGCCGGGACGCCCTCAAGGCCGAAACCTATCGCAAACAGCTGCTGCTGGCGGTCAACGATGTGCGCGTCCTCTGCCTGAAGTTCTGCGACCGCATGGACAACCTGGAGACGATCAGCGCTCTCAACCCGCAAAAGCAGTCGCTGATTGCCGAGGAGACGCGCACCGTCTATGTTCCGCTGGCCCGGAGTCTCGGCATGGGCCAGGTCGCGTCGGAACTCGAGGCGCTGTCCATCAAGATCCTCTATCCTCGCCGCGCAAGCCGCTACCGTCATGCGGTACAGGTCCTGAAACAGCAGATCGATCCCGCTCTGCGGAAGGTCCGTGATGAAGTTCACAAGACGTTTGAACACCAGAAGCTTTCCACCCGGCTGCTGGACCGCTGGCGCCCCTTTTCAATTGCCGCCGCCCAGTCGATGAGCCGCGGCTTTGCCACCCTCTATACCCTGGAGATTCAGGTCGACAGGACCATGGACGCCTATCTCGCCCTCGGACTTCTGCACAGCATTTATCCCCCCATTCCGGGCAAGCTGCGCGACCATCTCAATGTACCGTCACAGTTCGGCTATCAGGCGCTCAAGACGACGGTGCAGGCCGGCGAGAACCGCATGCGGGTCGAAATCACCACCCGCAAGCTCGCCCGTTTCAACGAGGCTGGCGTGCTTGCTCCCGGTTTCGAGTTTCGCAAGGCCAGCTTTCAGGACCTGATGAATTCCCTGCTCGAGGGGGAATCGGCATTCGATACCGAGAGCTTGCGGCTCGCTTCTGCCTCGATCCAGGTCTATACTCCACGGGGGGAAACCCGGACCCTCCCGGAAGGGAGCAGTGCCCTCGATTTCGCTTTCGATATCCACGAGGAGCTCGGCCTGTACGCCAGCCGGGCGCGGATCAATGGCAAGACCCGCCATCTCAAGGCCCGCCTTATGGATGGCGACCAGGTCGCCATCGAGCGCTGCGCCAAGCCCGAGGTTCTCCCCAAGTGGCTGGAGTGGGCCGTCACTCCCCGCGCCCGCAACTGCATCCGTCGCTATCTGCGCACCCGGGTCAAGGAGGCAACGTGACGGACTGCCGGGGCGATGTACGGCAGGACGGGTTAAACGATGGTCCTCTTGTAGATTCTTCCCTGATATGATAACTAGTAATCAGCAGTGCTATTTCTAGCGAACCCTTGGTGCAGACGGATTGAGGCAATGGAGACGATAAAAACCGCCAGCTTTGAATATCTGATCGGCATGGCCAAGGAAGACCCTGCCGGAGGCTACTTTTTTACCCTGGACGGATCGAGCTATCATATCGATGATGTCCTGGAAATTTCCCGGATTGCGGAAAAACACGGCTACATTGTAATTTATTGAGAGGAGTCGGAACCGATGAACCAACAGGATCAGGTCTGCTATACGTTCGAGGCGGCTGTCGAGAAGGCCGTCCAGATGGAAAACGAGGGTTTCCGTCACTATCTCGCCGCGCTTCGCCAGGTGAAGAACAAAGCGGCCCGCGAGGTGCTCAAGGACGCGGCACTGGACGAACTCGACCACAAGCACCAGTTGGAGCGTGCCCTGGTGGAAGGCCAGGTTGAGGGGCACACGCTCGACCAGCCGATGCCCACGATGAACCTCGACTATATTCTCGAAAAAAAGGAGTTGGGTCCCGACGCCGATGCCAGGCAGGCCCTGGCCTACGCCATCCATCTGGAAAAAGGATCCCTCGATTTCTACCGGCGCATGAGCCGGGGGTGTGCGGGAGCTCCCATGGCCGCATTGTTCGAAAGGATTGCCAACGACGAGAGCCGCCATCTGCAGGCTCTCGAAGATCTCTACGAGAAGCATTTCCTGACCGAAATGTGATTCGCAGCGCCCTCCGGAAGTTCTTCGAAGCGCCGTTCCCGACGAGGAGCGGCGCTTTTTTGCTCGCTGCGCCCGTTGCGCCGCCCGCTTGACAAATCGGCCAGCGGTGACTATCTTCTGCCCATCTTTGCGACCCCAAAGGAGGAAACAGCCGACATGTCAGAAAAAAGCACTGCCGAAAAGGGGACCATCTCGATTCACACCGAGAACATCTTCCCCATCATCAAGAAGTGGCTCTACAGCGACAAGGAGATTTTCCTGCGCGAACTGGTAGCCAACGCGGTCGATGCCATCCACAAGCTCCAGCACATCAACGTGGTCGAAGGGCTCAAGCTCGCCGATGACTATGCCGTCGACATCGCCGTCGACAAGGATGCCGGCACCCTGACGGTCCGCGATAACGGCATCGGCATGACGGCCGAGGAGATCCGCAAATATATCAACCAGATCGCCTTTTCCTCCGCCGAAGAATTTATCGACAAGTTCAAGGACCTCAAGGACAAGAACCAGCTCATCGGTCATTTCGGCCTCGGCTTCTACTCCTCCTTCATGGTGGCGGACAGGGTCGAGATTCGCTCGCTCTCTTATCGCGAGGGAGCCAGGGGGGCGCACTGGAGCTGCGACGGCTCGACCAGCTACGAACTGGAGGAGATCGACAAGCCGGAGCGCGGCACCGAGGTCATCCTGCACCTGGAAGCGGATGAGAAAGAGTTTCTCGATCCGGTGCGGCTCCGCGAGGTTCTCAAGCGCTACTGCAACTTCCTCCCCGTCGTCATCCGTCTGGGCGGCGATACGGTCAACGACCGCAACCCCCTCTGGACCAGGACTCCCAGCGAAGTCGGCGAGGCGGAGTACAGGGAATTCTACAAGAAGCTCTATCCTTTCGCCGAAGAGCCGCTTTTCTGGATCCACCTCAACGTCGACTTTCCCTTCAATCTCAAGGGGATTCTCTATTTTCCCCGGCTCTCCACCGAGTTCGACGTCAGCAGGAGCCATATCAAGCTCTTCTGCAACCAGGTGTTCGTCACCGACAACTGTCCGGAACTGATCCCCGAATTCCTCACCCCTCTGCAGGGATGCCTGGACGCCCCCGACCTGCCGCTCAATGTCTCCCGCAGCTACCTGCAGAACGAGCCGCAGGTGCGCAAGATCCGCGAAGTGATCGCCGGTCGGGTGGCGGCCAAGGTGGTCGACCTGGCCAAACAGGATCGCGAGGCGTTCGGCCGCATCTGGGAGGATATTCATACCTTCGTCAAATACGGCATGATGCGGGACGAGAAATTCTACGACCGGGTCAAGGACCAGGTCATCTACCACAGCACCGGGGAGAGCCGCTGGACCACCCTCCCCGAGTATCTGGAACGAGCCCGGGAAGGGCATGCGAACAAGGTCTTCTATGCCAACGACGAGGCATCCCAGGCGACCTATCTGAAGCTGTTCAAGAGCCAGGGGCTGGAGGTCCTCGTCCTCGATGCCATGATCGACAGCCATTTCATCCAGTACCTCGAGATGAAAAACGCCGATCTGAAGTTCGAACGGGTCGATTCCGATGTCACGGAAAATCTGATCGCGGACGACCAGACCAAGAAGTTGATTGAAAAGGAAGGGGAGGGGAGCGTCGAGGAGCGGATCAAGGCGGTCTTCGCGGGGGGACTCAAGACCGAAGGGCTGCAGGTGCGGGTCGAAAACCTCAAGGACGCCTCGGTGCCGGGAATGATTCTGCTCTCCGAACAGAGCCGGCGCTTCAAGGAAATGACGCGGCTGATGGGCAAGGAGGCCGGGGACCTCTTCAAGGAGCATACCCTGCTGGTCAATTCGGCGAGCCCGGTGGTCAAAAACCTCCTCAGGCTGCAGGCAGACGGTCGGCAGGAGGATGCCCGCCTGCTGGTGGAGCAGGTCTATGACCTGGCCATGCTGACGCACCAGGCCTTCGACAAGGAGCGCATGGAGGCGTTTCTTGAACGCAGCAACCGCATCCTGGAGATCCTGAGCGAGAAGAAATAACTGGCAGTTTTGCAGGCAATGGCAAAGCCGGCCGTGCACACGGCCGGCTTTGCCATTGCCGGATGCCGACTACGCTCATGACGACCGCCAGCAGGATTTGACAGGCGTCTGCCGCTTGTTAGAGTCGTTCTTGAGGCACGCTTGCTTCCATCGTCAACAAGAGGCATCTCATGGTCGTTGTGGAAACCTATCAGGGAAAGGCGGTCAACGAACAGACGGTCGAGATCGTTGAGCGGAAGGGAACCGGCCATCCCGACACCATGTGCGATGCCATCATGGATGCCATCTCCGTAGCGCTTTCGAAAGCCTATCTCGCCGAATTCGGGAAGATACTGCACCATAACGTTGACAAGAGCCTGTTGGCCGCCGGCAGGGTGGAGCGGTGGTTCGGCGGCGGGCGGGTTGTGCGGCCCATGGAGCTGATCATCGGCGATCGCGCCACCTTTGCCGTCGGCGGCCGAACCCTGCCGGTGGGCGATATTGCCGTGGCCACGGCCCGGCAGTGGGTCCGGGAGCATCTGCGCTTTGTCGATCCCGAGCGGCATTTGCACTGCCGCGTGGTGCTGGCCCCCGGCTCAGAGGAGCTTGCGGACATCTTTCAGCGGCCGGGCCGGGTCCGGGTCGCCAACGACACTTCCGCGGCGATCGGCTATTATCCCCTGAGTCCTACGGAGCAGGCGGTACTGGAGCTGGAGCGCTATCTGAATTCGCCGGTTTTCAAAAACGAGTTCCCGGAGAGCGGCGAGGATGTCAAGGTCATGGGACTTCGTCGCAACCGCGACCTCGACCTGACCGTGGCCATGCCCCTGCTGGCGGCGCATATCCCCTCGGAACGGGCATATTTCGAGCGCAAGGGGGACATCCGGGAGGCGATGCAGCTTTTCGTGAAGAGGTTCGCTTCTTTTGACCACACCGAAATCCATTTCAATGCCCTCGACGAGGTGGGACGAGGTCTCGGTGGAACCTATCTGAGTCTCCTCGGGACATCGGCCGAGGACGCCGATTCAGGGCAGGTCGGACGGGGTAACCGCGTCAACGGGCTGATCGCGATGAATCGTCCGATGGGAACCGAAGCGGCGGCGGGGAAGAACCCCGTCAGCCATGTGGGGAAAATATACAGCGTGCTGGCGCATCGGCTGGCCCGCCAGATTTACGAGCGGATCGATGGGTTGAAGGAAGTTTACGTGTTGCTGCTCAGCCGGATCGGCACTCCGGTGGACTCGCCGGTCATGGCCACCGCCCAGGTGCTGCTGGAAGACGGGCAACGCCTGAGCGATATTCGCTGGAGTGTCGAGCAGATATTTGCCGTCGCCTTTGCTGAACTTGACGATTTCTGCCGACGGTTGGGGGAAGGGGAGTTCCCGGTCTGCTGATCCGGTCTGGTCAGGCCGCGGGTGAAAAAGCCCGACGCGGGCATGGAGCTGCTGCCGGCAGAGCGCCCTCGGCGGTTTAAATTTGAACAGAAACGGAAGTCTTATAAACACATTATC
>DASPGW010000282.1 GCA_035620395.1 Desulfuromonadales bacterium
AAAGCGCCCCGGCCTTGTCGCTTGCCCCTCCGGCCGTAACAAATCTTCCTCCTCCCTCAGAATTTCCCGACGTCGAATTCATTCTTGCAAGGCTTGCTTATTCGGTGTTTTTCCGTCATTATGATTAGTAATATTTAAGGAGAGTGGTGTGCGGCTGCGTCTGATCGGCAAATATACTCTGGCCATCGGGATTGTCGTTCTGGCGACCATGGCCCTGTTCGCCTACTTGAATCTCCACACCCTGCGGAGCCATTTGCTGGAGGAGGCGGTACGGGACGTCGATTTTCTGAGTGAGACCATCATCCAGACGACCCATTACCAGATGCTCGAGGACGACCGCAAGCGCGTTTACAAAATGATCGAGGAAGTCGGCACCCAGGAGGGGATCGAGCACATCCGCCTAATCAACAAGGACGGCATCATCAACTTCTCCACCGAAGCTGCTGAAATCGGCACTACCCTCGACAAAAAGGCGGAGGCCTGCACCGTCTGCCATGCTGCAAATACCCCCCTTGTCAATGCCTCATCGATGAATCGCAGCCGTTTCTTTAAGGACGTGCATGGACGTGACGTTCTGGGAATAGCAAGGGGAATCTATAACGAACCGGTATGCAGCAGCGCGGACTGTCACTTTCATGCGGAAGACGTCAAACTCCTAGGGGTTCTCGACGTCATCGTTTCTCTTGACCGGGCACAGAAGAACCTCAACGAGCACGCAGGCAATGTGGCACTGCTGACCTTGTGCCTGCTGCTGCTCATGGCGATGGTTCTGACACTGCTGACCCAGTCATTGATTGATGAGCCGGTTCAGCGACTGTTGCGGCATACCGAGCAGGTGGCGAAAGGGGACTTCTCCACTCGCATCGAAGTGGTCAGCGAAGACGAACTTGGGCAACTGGCCTCCTCCTTCAACCGGATGACCATCAAACTGGAGGAAGCCCACTGTGACCTGAACGAGTTGATGCACAACCTGGAAGCCATGGTCGAGGAACGAAGCCGGAAGCTCCAGGAAATTCAGTCCCGCCTGCTGCAATCGGAGAAACTCGCCTCGATCGGCGAACTGGCGGCCGGTATCGCTCACGAAATCAACAACCCCCTGACCGGTATCGTCATGTTTGCCTCCATGGTCCTGAATCACAAGGACTTGAGCCCGGAACTGCGCGGCGACCTGCAAACTGTTTTGAACGAGACCCAGCGTTGTGCGGACATTGTCCGGCGGTTGCTTGAATTCTCCCGCTCAACTCCTCCGCACAAAGAACCCGACAAGATTGCTCGACTCCTGGATCATACCCTCGCCCTGGTCATGTACCAGGCCGCTTTCCATGACGTCCACATCATCAAGAGCTACCGGGAGGGACTCCCGGAGATCATGCTCGATCCCAACCAGATCCAGCAGGTCTTCATGAACCTGCTGCTCAATGCGAGCCAGTCGATGCCTGACGGTGGAGTTCTGGAGCTATCCGCCGACCTGGAAGGCGAATGGGTGATCGCCCGGGTAAGAGATACGGGTTGCGGGGTCTCCCCGGAAAACCTGAAGAAGATATTTGATCCCTTCTTTACAACCAAGGGAAGTTCAGGCACCGGGCTTGGTCTGTCGATTTCCTACGGGATCATTCACAACCACGGCGGGACAATCGAGGTGGAAAGCACGGTCGGGAAGGGGACGGTCTTTACCATCCGCCTTCCTGCCGGCGAAAAACGAGAAGTGGTCAATCCGGAGTGGAAATTGGGGGCATCGGCGGGAGGGTGAGAACCAGGGAACCAGTCAGTCGTCACTGCGGAGGCGGGCGGAAATCCCCTGTTTTTTGAGCATGGCCTGGAAATTGGGACGCAGCATGCCCACTTCTTCAGCGGCACGTGTGACATTCCAGCTGTTGCGGCGCAGGGCATCGAGAACAAATGCCCGCTCGATCGGCTCGACCGCCCGCTCGCGCAGCAGTTGCTTGGTTGTTTTCAATTCATCGGCAGTGCGTGGCACGTGACCGCACATGTACGTTACGGGCGCTGTTGCCTCGGCGTCCATTTCGAGGTCATTCTTGCTGATGACCTCTCCCTGGGCGAGGACCACGGCCCGCTCAATAATATTTTCCAGTTCGCGGACATTTCCCGGGAACGGATAGGTCTCCAGCCATTCGATGACCTCCGGCTCCACGCCGCGCACCTCTTTGCCGGTCTCCTCGGCAAACTTTTTGAGAAAATGACCGATCAACAGCCGCAGATCTCCTTTCCGTTCCCGTAACGGCGGCAGGTCAACGGGAATGATGTTGAGACGGAAGAAAAGATCCTCCCGGAATTCCCCCTTGCTCACCAGCGTTCGCAAGTCACGGTTCGTGGCAGCGATCAGCCGAATGTTGATGGAGACCGGCTGGGTGCCGCCGATTGGCATAACCACCCTCTCCTGAAGGACACGCAGCAACTTGGCCTGGGTCGTCAGGCTGAGATTGGCGATTTCGTCGAGGAACAGGGTGCCGCCATCGGCAACCTTGAAAAGCCCGGCTTTGCTCTGTACTGCACCAGTGAATGAACCCTTGACGTGGCCGAACAGTTCGCTCTCGAGAAGGTTCTCAGCCAGGGCTGTACAGTCGAGGGCGACAAACGCCTGGTGGCGGCGGTTCCCCTGGCGGTGAATGGCCTGGGCCACCAACTCCTTGCCGGTGCCGCTTTCGCCGGTAATCAGCACCGTGCTGTCCGTACCGGCCACCTGGATGATCCGGTGGTAGACTTTCTGCATCTCACGGCTGGTGCCGATGAAACCGTTGAATCCCTGGCTTTCCTGGAGTTCTTTCTGCAGGCAGATGTCTTCGACGAGTATTGCCCGCTGGTGGAGAGCCTGGCTGATTTTTTCAAGGAGGTGCACCGGTGTGAACGGCTTGGCTATGTAGTCTGCGGCTCCGTTTTTCAAAGCTTCGACGGCGGTGTCGACAGTAGAGTAGCCGGTGATCATGATAATGGGTACTTGCGGCTGCAGAACACGGATGGCCTTAAGGACTTCGATGCCGCTCATCCCCGGCATTTTTACATCACTGACGACCAGATCGAAATTCTCCGTCTGCATACGCTCGAGGGCCAGGCGTCCCTGGGCAAATGTTTCCACCTGGTAGCCGGCTTCTCCGAGAATTCGCTTCAATCCTTCACGAATGACGGTTTCGTCATCAACGACAAGTATCTTCAACGTGTTTGACCCGTGCCCTTCCACAATGTGCACTCCTTCTGCCGAGCCCTCTGCCAAGCCGTCGCCTAAATAGTTAATTGATTTTAACTTTACCTGCCAACCGGCACCGCTGTCAAGGGGAACCGCAGCAATCATCCCGCCTGCATGAAATTTTTATACAGTCGTATAGATATTTTATAAAGTTCGATAAAACGATAGCTTATCTGCGTATACCACTTCCTGGCCCGGCCGTGCTGCATGCCCCGCTCATACACCCGGCGCCGTCCCAGCCCCCCGCCGCTTCCCCCTCCACTCGTCGAAAACCCAATGATACAGGCATGTTGTGAGTAAATTAAAATAAATCTAATTAATTGGCACCGCCCATGCACTATCCCAAGGCAAAGGAAAGAAGGTTTGCCCATCGAAAAGGAGGACGCCATGAAAACCACACGGAAACTGATGCTGGCCGCTCTCGTACTGGGAAGTTCAACCGTGGCGCATGCCGCTGGCGGCGCCGGTTCGGAGCTGGGTTTCGGCACCTTCCTTTTCCTGGGGTTCCTCGCCCTGATCCTGGTCTTCCAGATGGTGCCGGGGCTGATTCTGTTCTTCTCCATGCTCAAGGGCCTCTTCGCCCCGCTCTCCGGCAAGCCGAGCGCGCCGTTGGCGGGCGGCAAGTCCGAGAAGTCCCTGTAGGGCGAGCGTGAGCCGAGGCGGCCGAACCCCTGCCGATGGAGGGCAGCGACATGATGGAACTTCTCATCGCCGACGGGAACAGCGAATCCCGCAAAAAGATGGCGCAGCTCTGCATCGAGGCCGGCTACAGCGTGAGTGTGGCCGCCTCGGCGGCCGCCGCCCTCGGCAGCCTGCTGAAGAAGGAGGTGCAGGTGGTGCTGCTCGGCGGGGAGTTCGACGAGCTGCCGGCGATCGAGCTGATTCCCCTGCTCAAGCGCTGCCAGCCGCATGTCAGCATCATCCTGGTGAGCGGGGAGCTGCCGCTGCCGCTGCTGCGCAAGGCGAGGGCGGCCGGCATCTTCTACCACGCGCTGCGGCCGAGCGGGCCGGGCGACGAGGAGGAGATCCGCCAGGCGGTGCGCTGCGCCTTTGCAACGCTCAAGTCCGAGCCTCTTTTGCGGTGTGCCGAAGCGGCGCACCCGACGATCTGGTCCCGTCCCGTCCACCCGAACCAAGGAGGAAGTCATGAAAGCGAAAGCCATTCTGAGCGCAGCACTGATCTCGACGTTGGCCACGGTCTCTCCGGTGCTGGCCGCCGGAGCCGCCCGGGAAGACCACAGCGGCATCGTGGTCTGGGTGTTTCTCGGTTTCTGCGCGCTGATCGTCATTGCCCAGCTGGTGCCGGCGGTGCTGCTGATGACCGGACTGATCAAGGGGGTGGCCGCACCCCGGGAAGAGGCGATGGAGAAAGCCGCCGAATGATCTGGCGGCAGGCGTGCTACACGCTGATGGAGGTTAAGATGACCAGGTGGATCATTCTCGGCGGCGCGGTGCTGCTGGCGGCAGGGCTCAGCGCCCTCAACGCGGTCTACCCGGCCGCGCTGCAGGGCTTCAGCGGGCTGGTGATCTGGTTCTTTCTCGGCTTCTGCGGGATCATCGTCGTCGCCCAGGTGTTGGCCGCGGTCGGGGCGCTGCGCGCCCTGGCCCGGCGCCAGGCGGAGGCGTCCCGGCAGCCGGCCCAGCAGATGATGGAAGGAGGAAAACGATGAGCGAAGGCAAACGGATGCCCTGGCCGCTCGCCCTGGCGGCGCTGGTGGTGCTGGTGGCAGGGAGCTGGGGGGTGGCTTCGGCCATGGAGAGCGGGGATTGTCTGGGCTGCCATGCCGATGCCGGCAGCGTCGGCGAGCGGGCGGCGATAGCCGAGCCGGCCTTTGCCGCCACGCCGCACGCCGAGATGGGCTGCCTCGCCTGCCACCCGCAGGTCGCCGACAGCCATCCCGACGACGGCCTGGCCGTCGGCAAGGCCGACTGCAACGAGTGCCACGCCGAGGTGGCCGCCGAGTACGCCAAAACCCTGCACGGCGGCAATGCCGGCTGCGCCGACTGCCACGACCCGCACGCGGTGCGGGGGCAGCACGAGGTCTCCGGCTACGACGTGAACCGGCAGTGCGCCGCCTGCCATGCGGCGCAGCAGATGACCGAGACGCACCGCCAGTGGCTGCCGCAGACCGAGGTCCACCTGACCTCGCTGCCCTGCATCACCTGCCATACCGGCTCGGAGAAGCTGACCCTCGAGCTCTACGTGATCAAGGAAGGGAAGCAGACGGCCGACGGCGACTTCGAGCTCGCCGGCTACCAGGAACTGGCCGCATTGACCGGCGGTGAAGCGATCTCCACGCTCATCGACCGCAACGGCAACGGCCAGATCTCCATCGAGGAGCTGCGCAGCTTCAACCGCAACCCCGCCTACCGGGACTTCCGCCTGCACGGCATGATGGTGCCGGCGCAGATGACCCACAGCTACGACATCCTCTACAACCGCTGGGACTGCACCTTCTGCCACGGCACCGGGCCCGCCTCCATGCAGACCAGCTACCTGAGCTTCCCCGGACCCGACGGCTCCTACCGCCGGCTGCCGGTGGAAAACGGCGCGGTGCTCTCGGTGCTCTACGCCACGCCCGACTTCTACATGGTCGGCGCCACCCGCAACACGGCGCTCAACCTGGCCGGCGCCATGATCCTCGCCGGCGGCCTGGTGATGCCGGTGGGGCACGGCTTCCTGCGGTTTCTGACCCGCAAAAACAGACAGTGACAAGGAGAGCTGACGCCATGACCAAGAGAATCTACCTCACCCCGACCCCGGTTCGCATCTGGCACTGGCTCAACGCCTTCGGCTTTCTCGCGCTGATTACCAGCGGCATCCAGATCCGCTTTCCGGAATACGTCAACCTCTTCGGCAGCTACAAGGCGGCCATCCGCCTGCACGACACCGCCGGCCTCGTCGTGTCGGCCTCCTTTCTGCTGTGGCTCACCTACTACCTGCTGGTGACCCGCAAGATGCGCCAGCTCTACCTGCCGACCGCCGACGATCTGGTCAACGGCGTCTTTCGCCAGGCCAAGTTCTATTTCCTCACCTACTTCCTGGGCGACAAGAGCCCGCACCACGCCAGTCCCGACGACAAGTTCAACCCGATGCAGAAATCGGCCTACCTGGTGATCATGATGGTGCTGGTGCCGCTGGTGATTTTGAGCGGGCTCATGCTGATGAACGTCGGCCCGATGCGCGCCCTGGCGGTGCTCGTCGGCGGCATCAAGCTGGTCGCCTCGGTGCA
>DASPGW010000283.1 GCA_035620395.1 Desulfuromonadales bacterium
GCCAAAGGAAACGACATGACCTGGGTCAAAAGCATTTTTTTCCTGAATTTTTTTGCCGGCGCCGATTTTCTGGAGCTTTTGCGCCATAGACGAAAAAACGGACCGCCCGTTGAAGGGGGGTCCGTTTCGGTTGCATCATGCAGGGAAAGGGGGTGCGGGATGGCTCGCCAGCAGTACGCTCGTGAGTGTCTGGCCTACCAGTGATACCCCAGAAGGAGCCCGACATGGGTACCGCCGGCATCCGCATCGACACCGGCTATGGTGACCTCGGCTTTCGAGTAGCGAAGATCGAAACCGACGTTGAATGCCCTGCTGAGCGTCCAGTAAACCCCGCCGTTCAGCCAGAACCCCAGCGAACGGTCGTCATCGGAGAAGGTCGCCCCAAAGGTGGAGGCCTTGGCTTCGGCTTTGATGATGGCGAGCCCGCCGCCGACATAAGGACGGATATAGGCGGACTGATCCCAGATTTTCCGGACGCCGACGTTCAATTCGGTGGTCTCCGCTTCAAAATCGAAGAAAGCGCCGGTGAAAGGATCAAACGCAGAATCGTCCCCATAGGAATCAAGCAAATCGATGGCAACGCTGACGGGCCACGTATCCCTTTTGAAGTCGACGAGCAGGCCGACTTCGCCGTGATCATCGGCCGGAGCCCAGTCGTCGGAATCGAGATTTTTGGCGCCGAGAAAAACATTGACGTTCCCTGTCCAGCTCTGGGCGTGGGAAGTTGCCGGGACGACACTGAGAAGGGCGATTACAATGCCGCAGATGAATGCTTTCATGTCTACATCTCCTTTGAATTGAAATAAATCCATCCCCTTTTCTTCTCCAACCCTCTGTTGGTAGAAGGCAAAGAGGAGGAACCATCTGTCCTTATGACAGCGCCAGCGCCCGTGCCAGAGCGCACAGCAGCACCGTCCCCGCCGCTTCGGCCGTGCGGCCGAAGGCGACCAGTCCGTCTTCGTGCCCGCCCATGGCGAAGATGCCGCCGGCCCGCACCGCCTCGTCGCGCAGCAGGCGCCGGGTTTCGGCCGCCATCTCCGGCGTGCCGTAGGCGGCGGCAGGATCGGTGAGCGGGATGCCGAGGGCGGCGGCGTGGCGCCAGATCTCCGGCGAGTGGGCATGCATGATGAAGCGCAGGCTGGCGTCCAGGGCGTAGAGGGCACCATGGGTCAGCGATTCGGAGGAGGGCCGGATCGGCCCTTCGGCGACCAGACGGTTTTCCTCCGGCCAGGACTCGAGCACCGTGGTGTAATGCCCGGCGTTCAGCTCAGCCAGCCCGCCGGTCTGGGTGCCGCTGACGACGAAGCGGCGCCGCTCGGGCGGCGCATCGAACGGCTCGAGGCGCTGACTGATGTTGCCGTAGCCGAGCCCCCCGTAGCGGGCCGGGTCCTGCCCGGTGAGGCGCAGCAGGTAGAGAACCCGGCGCCAGGCGTTGATCTCCCGCAGCGCCGCGTACGGCAGCGGCGGCGCCGCGCGGAACTCCAGTGCAAACTTGATGACGCCTTCTTGCTGACTCAAATCGGCAACCTATTTATTCGTTGTATCCGCCAGTAGGGGCGCCGCTTGCTGCGCCCCCCCCCGCTTGCGGCACCCCTATGCCCCTAATGCGCCTCGCGCCAGTTTTTTCCCACCCCGATATCGACCACCAGCGGCACATTGAGCTCGACCGCCCCCTCCATCTCGGCCCGGACCAGCTCCCGAACCGTCTCCAGTTCCGCCTCCGGCACGTCGAAGACAAGTTCGTCGTGGACCTGCAGGACCATCTTCGCCTGCAGCTTCTCCTTTTTCAGCCGCTCATGGATACGCACCATCGCCACCTTGATGATATCGGCGGCCGACCCCTGGATCGGGTAGTTGATGGCGTTGCGCTCGGCGTAGTCGCGGATGTTGCGGTTCGGGCTGTGGATCTCGGCGACGGCGCAGCGGCGGCCGAGCAGCGTGGTGACATACCCCTTCTGCCGCGCCTCCTCCTTCTTGCTCTCCATGAAGCCGAGCACCCCCGGATAGCGGGCGAAGTAGTTGTCGATGAAGGTCTGTGCCTCTTTTCTGCCGATGCCGAGGGCCTTGGCCAGGCCGAAGTCGCTCATGCCGTAGATGATGCCGAAGTTGATGGTCTTGGCCTGCCGGCGCATCTCGGCAGTAACCATCTCGGGGAAGACGCCGAAGATCTCGCTGGCGGTGCGCCGGTGGATGTCCTCGCCGCGCTCGAAGGCCTCCCGCAGCACCGCCTCGGCGGCCAGGTGCGCCAGAATGCGCAGCTCGACCTGCGAGTAGTCGGCCGACAGCAGCACGTTCCCTGCCGCCGGGATGAAGGCCTCGCGGATGCGCCCCCCTTCCTCGGTGCGGATCGGGATGTTCTGCAGGTTCGGCTCGCTCGAAGAGAGCCGGCCGGTAGCGGTCAGCGCCTGGTTGAAGGAGGTGTGCAGGCGACCGGTCTGCGGGTGGATGAGTTTCGGCAAGGCATCGGTGTAGGTGCTCTTGAGCTTGGCCAGCGAGCGGTAGTCGAGGAGGCGGGCGGCGACCGGCTGCTCCTCGGCGAGCTTGGTCAGCACCTCGACGTCCGTCGACCAGCCGGTCTTGGTCTTCTTCCCCCGCGCCAGCTTCAGCCGCTCGAAAAGGACCTCGCCGAGCTGCTTCGGCGAGCCGATGTTGAAGGGACCGCCAGCCATCTGGTGGATCTCCTTCTCCAGCGCCGTCAGCTTCGTTTCCAGCTCTTTTGAGAGGCCGCCGAGGAACCCGGGGTCGATGCGCACGCCGCTCCACTCCATGTCGGCGAGCACCTCCACCAGGGGCATCTCGACCTCGTAAAAAAGCTTCTCCTGCTCTGTTTCCCTGAGCATCGGCTCGAGCTTCCCGGCCAGGCGCAGGGTGATGTCGGCATCCTCGGCGGCGTAGACGACCGCCTTTTCCACCTCGACCTCGGCAAAGCCGATCTGCTTCTTGCCGCTGCCGGTCATCTCGCTGTAGGTGATGGTTTTGTAGCCGAGCAGATCGGCGGCCAGAGCATCCATGCCGTGCGAGGTGGCGGCGGGATTGGCGAGATAGGAGGCGATCATGGTGTCGAAGGCGAGGCCCGCGACCTCGACCCCTGCCCGGCGCAGCACCAGCAGGTCGAATTTGGCGTTCTGCGCGATCTTCCCCCTGCCGGCGTCGGTCAGCAGCGGCCGCAGCCGCTCCAGTACAAGTCCAGGGTCGAGTTGCTCCGGCGCCCCCAGGTAGCGGTGCGCCAGCGGGATATACCACCCCTCCCCGGGGCGCACGGCGAAGGAGAGGCCGACCATGTCGGCCAGGGTGGGGTCGAGCCCCGTCGTCTCGGTGTCGAAAGCGAAGCGTTCCGCCCGCTCCAGCTCGGCAACCAGTTCACTCAGATCCTCCTCGGTGAGCGCTGCCCGGTACCCTTCGCCGGTCGCCCGCTCGTCGCTGGAGAACTCCTGAAGCAGCTTATGGAACTCCAACTCCTTGAAGAGGGCAGTGAGCGCCTGGTGGTCGGGCGGAGAGAGGACGAAGCTGTCGTAGTCGAGATCGAGCGGGACGTCGTCGCACAGTGTCGCCAGCCGCTTTGACAGCCGCGCCGAATCGGCATGTTCGCGCAGCTTCTCCTGCAGCTTCCCCTTGACCTGGTCGAGGTTGGCCAGCAGGCTCTCCACCGAGCCGAACTCCTGAATCAGCTTGACGGCGGTTTTTTCGCCGACGCCGGGGACGCCGGGGATATTGTCCGAGCTGTCGCCGGCCAGCGCCTGGACCTCGATCACCTTCTCCGGCGATCCGCCGAAGCGCTCGGCGACTTCCTCCAGCCCCGAGACCTTGTCCTTCATGGTGTCGAGCAGGCGGATGCGCTCGGAGACGATCTGCATCAGGTCCTTGTCGCCGGTGACGACGGTCACCTCCAGCCCCTCGGCGGCGAATTTCTTCGCCAGGGTGGCGATGATGTCGTCGGCCTCGAACCCCTCCTTCTCGATGGCCGGCATATTGAAGGCGCGCACTACTTCCTTGATGATCGGCACCTGCGGCACCAGGTCGTCGGGCATCCGGGTGCGGTTCGCCTTGTACTCGGGGTAGAGTTCCTTGCGGAAGGTAGGCCCTTTAGCATCGAAGATCACCGCCAGGTGGTCGGGCTGCTGTTCCCGCGCCACCTTGAGCAGCATGTTGACGAAGCCGTAGACCGCGTTGGTGGCAAGCCCCTTGCTATTCGAGAGGTGGCGGATGGCGAAGTAGGCCCGGTAGATGTAGGAGGAGCCGTCGACAAGGAAAAGGCGCTTGGGCTGATCGGTCATTATTGAGCCTCGGCAGATGGGGATGCGAATCGCCGGCATTATTTCACAGGAACGCCGAAATACCAAGTGAGACCCGCCGGCCGCAAGGAGGCAAACCGATTTTCTCCGGGCCGGCGCTTCCAGCTTCTTCGAGCAGAATTCGCGAGACTCTCGGGTTGCAGGAATTGCATACCCGGTTGCCAATAACTCAGGAAGGTGTTAAGCTTCTTGCGATTTTTGAATCGGGGTTTTTATTTTTCACCGCTCCCATGAATTCAGAATTCGGCCTTTACACTTAATATTACTTTGTCGACAAAAAGAACCATTGAGCCACTGAATGCTGTCCACTCTCCAGAAAAATCTGCCGGCCATATGCCTTATGCTCACCGCTCTGCTCGGCCTCGCCCTCGGAAGCCTTGGCGCTGCCCTCACGGGTAAATACCTGCGCCCCGCCGTCCAGCCGGGAAAGGCACTGGCCGGCGAGCGTCCGGCACCGGTCAGGAAACCCCTTCTGACCGATTACCAGGTCATCCTCCAGCGCAATATTTTCGACTCGACCGCTCCCGGCATCGGCACCCTTTCCGATGCCGATACCCTGGGGCAAGGGGCTGCTCCCGCCCCTCGCGCCGACCTGACTCTTTACGGCACCGTGGTCGCGGGGGCCAGATCCCTGGCCGTGATTCATACGGGGCAGGAGATCAAGTCCTTTCGCCTCGGCGATGAGCTTCCCGGCGGCGGCCGCCTCGAAGAGATCGCCAGAAACCTCGTGCAGATCCGATATCCTGGCGGTCCGCTGGAGGCGCTCCCTCTTTACAAGGGGGAAGGGCCAAAGGGCACCGCGTCCGTTCCCGCCACCAGCGGCACCAGCACCGACGGCACCAGCATCAAGGCTGTCGGCGAAAATCGCTGGGTGATCCCGCGCGGCGTCGCTGAGCAGGCCCGGGGCAACCTGAATGAACTGCTCAGGCAGGCACGCATGGAGCCAAACATTGTGGAAGGTCGCACCGAGGGCTTCGTGGTGCGAATGATCCGGCCGAAATCCCTTCTTGACACACTGGGTATTCAGCGCGGCGACGTCCTCAGGCAGATCAACGGCGTGCCGCTCGACAGCCCGGAAAAGGCGCTGCAGGTCTTCCAGCAATTGCGCGAAGTGAAGCGCCTCTCCATTGGCCTGGAGCGCAACGGCACCCCCATGAACTTTGAATACGAAGTAGAGTAGGAGGCTACCCCCGGTGAACGTCATGAGAACTCTGTGTATTGGCCTGCTTCTGGCCTGCCTGTCGCTGCACCTGCCTGGCGACGCCTGCGCGCAGCAGCAAAAAACCGAGGCGCCGGCCGCCGGGAAAGTGACCCTCGACTTCAAGGACATCGAACTGGCCGACCTCATTCAGACGATCAGCGAGATGACCGGCAGGAACTTCATCTTTGACGAAACGGTCAAGGGGAAGATTACCATTATCTCTCCCACGCAGATGTCGATGGCGGAGGCCTACAACCTTTTCCTGACCGTACTCAATGCCAAGGGTTTTGCCGTGGTCCCTGCCGGGAAGTTCAACAAGATCGTCCCGACCAGGGATGTCAAGGAGAACAGCCTGCCGACAACGATGGAGGGGAGCAGCGGCGAACAGTACGTCACCCACCTCGTTCCCCTGCAGAACGTCGACGCCACGCTCCTCGCCACCACGGTCCTCACCCCCCTGGTCCCCAAGACCAGCAACATCGTCGCCTATGCACCTGCCAACACCCTGATCATCACCGACACGGCCGCCAATATTACGCGACTGCTCAAAATCATTCAGGAACTCGACGTTGCCAGTGCCTTCGAAGCCCTGGAGATCATCCCTCTCCAATACGCCAGTGCGGAAGAAGTCGCCCAGATCTGCAGCCAGGTCATCGCCCAGGTGACAGCCGCCCCCCGACGCGGCCGGGCGGCAACGGCTGCCGGGGCTGCCGGGGCTGCCGGCGCCGCCGGCAGCAAGGTGCTGCCGTATTCGCGAACCAACTCCCTGGTGGTGATGGCCACCGCCGATGACCTGGCCACCATCAGGGGCATCGTGCAGCAACTCGACCAGAAGCCTTCCCGGGAGCGTTCGCACATCAACGTCTATTATCTGGAGAACGCCGACGCCGAGACGTTGGGCAAGACCCTCAACGAGATCCTCACCGGCATCAAGGCCCAGACCCGCCAGGCGCGGCCGGCGGCCGCCGGCCAGCCGGCCGCCGCCGCGCCGCTGGCCAGCGAACCGGTGACGATCACCGCCGACAAGCCGACCAACTCCCTGATCATCAACTCCAATCCGGAGGACTACGAGATCATCCAGCAGATCGTCCGGCAACTCGACGTCAAGCGCAAACAGGTCTTCGTCGAGGCGCTCATTCTCGAGCTGTCGATGGACGCCACCCAGCGACTCGGCGCTTCCTTGCAGGGAGCGGTCGGCATCGGCGATGACAGCGTCGTCTTCGGCACCAGCAACCTGAATAACGGCCCGGCCAGCCTGACCTCCATCCTGCCCACGCCGGGCTCGACGATTCCGGTTCCCTCCCTGCTCAACCAGTCGATCGACGGCATCCTGCTCGGTGGCCTGTTCAACCCGATCACCACGGTCATCAATGGACAGGAGGTCACCATTCCCGCCCTTTCCGCCTTGATCGATGTCTCCAGGCGTGATGCCGACGTCAATATCCTTTCCGCGCCGCGACTGCTGACCTCGGACAACGAGGAGGCCGAAATCATCGTCGGCTCCAACGTGCCGATCATCAGCTCACGCCTCACCGACACCGGCGGCACCGGACTGGCGCAGAGCGTCTCGGTCGAACGCAAGGACGTGGCCCTGACCCTGCGCTTCACCCCGCAGATCACCGAGGGGAACCTGGTGCGACTCAACGTCCTGCAGGAGATTACCGACCTCGCCGCAACCAGCGTCGGCGACGTCAACGAAGTCGGACCGACCCTGACCAAGCGCCTGGTGCGCAACACGGTGGTCGCCGAGAACGGCCGCACCATCGTCCTCGGCGGGCTGATCGGCAACAACGTCCAGGAGACCATTACCAAAACGCCCCTGCTCGGCGACATCCCGGTCCTCGGCTGGCTGTTCAAACGCAAGAGGGTGGACTCGAGGAAGACCAACCTGCTGCTCTTCATCACGCCGCACATCATCCGGAGCGGCGAGGACCTGGCCAAGGTGACCCGGAGGAGCCGCGATGCCATGGACAGGTTCCAGGATGAGGGCCTGACCCCCGGCTGGTCGATCGATCTGCCGCCGGCCCCTCCGCTCTCCGTCCCCGCCGCCGAGCCGGCAGAAACGGGGAACTGAGTCGATGCTACGCTGGAAACGCCTCGGCGAAATCCTGCAGGAGGAATTCAAGATACCTGCCCGGCGCATCGAGGAGGCCCTTGCCCGCCAGCCCGAAGCCGGCCGCAGGCTTGGTGAAATCCTCCTCGGCATGAAGGTCCTTACCCCCGAACTGCTGGCCGGGGCACTGGCCAGTCAGCAGGGGTGTCCCTTCATCGAGACGATCCCTCCCGAACCACCCGGCGTCGAACTGCTCGATCTGGTCCCGATCAACTTTGCCAAGGAATACCGCATCTTTCCCATGGAACGCAGCGAGGGACGGCTGACGGTGGCGGTAGCCGACCCCCTCGACGTCCGCCCGCTCAACGACCTGGCGGCGCTGACCGGCGACGCCATCGAAATCTGCGTGACCACCCCCGAAGAGATCCTGCGTGCCATCAACCGGGGGTACGAACGCCGGGCCGGCGAAGCCCAGGAGTTCGTCCACGATATCGGGGGTGGCCCGGCCGACAGCCTGAGCCGCGATCTCGAACCGGCCGACCTTCTTGACGCCTCGGACGAAGCGCCGATCATCCGTTTCGTCAACAGCCTGATCACCCAGGGGTACAAGGAGCGGGCCAGCGACATTCACATCGAGCCTTTCGAAACCGAACTGATCGTCCGCTATCGCATCGACGGTATCCTCTACGAGGTGCTGCGCCCGCCGCACAAGGCCCAGGCCAGCATCATCTCGCGCCTGAAGATCATGGCCAACCTCAACATCGCCGAAAAGCGCCTGCCCCAGGACGGCCGTTTCCGGGTACGCATCGCCGGCAAGGACGTCGATGTGCGCGTCTCCACCCTGCCGACCGCCTTCGGCGAGCGGGTGGTGCTGCGCCTGCTCGACAAGTCCTCCAACGTGCTGACCCTGGAGGACCTCGACATGGGCGAGGCCCTGCTCCGGCAGGTGGTCGGCATGATCAGCAAGAGCCACGGCATTTTCCTGGTCACCGGGCCGACCGGTTCGGGCAAGACCACCACCCTCTACGCCGCCCTGACCCGGCTCAACAACCGGGAAAAGAATATCATTACCGTCGAAGATCCCATCGAATACCAGCTGGCCGGCGTCGGCCAGATCCAGGTCAACCCGAAGATCCATCTGACCTTCGCCGCCGGCCTGCGCTCGATCCTGCGCCAGGACCCGGATATCATCATGGTCGGCGAGATCCGCGACGGCGAGACGGCGGAGATCGCCGTGCAGTCGGCCCTTACCGGTCACATGGTCTTTTCGACCCTGCACACCAACGACGCCGCCGGCGCCCTGACCCGCCTCGTGGAGATGGGGATCGAGCCGTTTCTGGCCGCCTCCTCCATCGTCGGCATTCTCGCCCAGCGCCTGGTGCGCAAGATTTGCCCCGACTGCCGGCAGAGCTACCAGCCGTCGCTCGAGGTTGTCCGCGAAATGGGCCTGGCCGACGCAGTGCCGGCCGGCGCCACCTTCTATCGCGGCGAGGGTTGTCCCAAGTGCATGGGGATCGGCTACCGGGGCCGCACCGGCATTTACGAGCTGCTGACCGTCGACGAACAGGTACGCGACCTGCTGCTGCAGAACAAGGATGCGGCCAGCATCAAGGCGGCGTCGATGCGCAAAGGGATGAAGACCCTTCGCGATGCCGGCCTGGCCAAGGCGCTGGCCGGGGAGACCTCCATCGAGGAGGTCCTGCGCGTCACCCAGGAGGAGGTCTAGGGTGCCGCTTTTCGACTATTCCGGCTTCGATGCCGGCGGCAAAAAAGTCTCGGGGGTGACCGAAGCGGCCGGCAAGCGAGCCGCCCTGCAGAAACTGCGTGCCGAAGGAATTTTTGCCACCGAACTGCACGAGGAGAGCGCGGCGCCGAAGCGGCGCCTCCGCCAGTTCCGCCTTGCCGGGTCGGTGCCGGCTGGCGAGCTGGCCGGGGCCACCCGCCAGTTGGCCACTCTGCTCGGCGCCGGCCTGCCGCTCGACGAGGTTCTCGCCAGCGTGGCCGGCCAGCTTGAGCACCACGGACTGGCCCGGGCACTGGGCCGGGTGCGTGAGGAAGTCATCCAGGGCGAAGCCCTGCACACCGCCCTCGCGCGTCATCCTAGGATCTTTCCGGTCCTTTACGTCAACATGGTCCAGGTCGGGGAGAGCAGCGGCAGTCTCGATCAGGTGCTGCAGCGTCTGGCCGACTTTCTCGAGGACCAGGCGCGGCTGAAGTCGCGAATCCGGTCGGCCATGGCGTACCCGATCCTGATGGCCCTGATCGGTACGGGTGTGCTGTTTTTTCTTTTCGCCTTCGTCGTCCCCAAGGTGACCCGTATGCTTGAGGACCTCGACCGGGCGCTCCCGCTGCCGACCCGGCTGCTGATTCGCGGCAGCGATTTCCTCAGCGCCTGGTGGTGGCTGTTGCTGATCCTGCTGGCTCTGGCCGGATTCGCCCTGCAGCGCTACCGCCGTACGGAAGAGGGTCGTCTGCGGCTTGACCGGATGGCCCTGAATGCTCCCTTGTTCGGCAAGCTGAACCTGCTGATCGCCACCTCACGATTCACCCGCACCCTGTCGACCCTGCTCCACAGCGGCGTGCCGATGCTGACCTCCCTGGACATCTGCGGCAACCTGCTGGAGAACCGGGTCCTGCGCCAGGCGATTGTCGACACTACTATTGCGGTTCGCGAAGGGGAAGGACTCGCCGCCCCCCTGAAGCGCTCCGGCGTGTTTCCCCCCATGGTCGCGCAAATGGCCGCCGTCGGAGAGAAGAGCGGCGAGATAGAGAGCATGCTGCTGCGTGTCTCGGAAGCCTATGAGCATCAGGTCGAAATGTCGATCAGCGGCCTGCTCTCCCTTCTTGAACCCCTGATGATTCTGTTCATGGGAACCGTTGTCGGCTTTATCGTCATGGCCATCCTGCTGCCGATTTTTGAAGCCAGCCAGGGAATGGGCTAGAGGCAGGCACGAGGCAAAAGGTAAAAGCAAACACTGCCCTTCCGAGGGCAAAAAGAGGAGATAAAGACAGATGAAGCAGAGTGCAAACAGCAGATCGATCCTGAGAAACGAACGGGGCTTTACGCTCATTGAGATCATGGTCGTGGTGGTGATTCTTGGGATTCTCGCCGCGGTTGTCGTGCCCCGTTTGCTCGACCGTCCGGAGGAAGCGCGGATCACCAAGGCGAAGACCGATATCAAGGGAATCGAACAGGCCCTCGGCATGTTCAAGCTGGACAACGGCTATTTCCCCACGACCGAGCAGGGGCTCGCGGCACTGGTCGAGATTCCGACCGTGGGACGCATTCCCACCAGGTATCCGGATGGCGGCTATCTGAAAAAGGTCCCGGTCGACCCCTGGGGGAACCCCTATGTGTACATCTCCCCCGGCATTAACGACAGCTTCGACATCATCTCTTACGGTTCCGACGGCGAACCGGGAGGCGAAGGGAATAATGCCGACATCAACAGCTGGGAACTGGAATAAGGAGTCCGGCTTCACCCTGATCGAGTTGACGATCGTCGTCCTGCTGCTCGGGCTGTTTTCCGCGCTGGTGATACCCAGGCTGCCGGGGGTGGGTGCTGACGGCCTGAAGAGTTCGGCCCGGCGGATCGCCGGCACGGTCAAATACTTCTTCAACGAAGCGGCCCTCTCCGGACGTCCGCACCGACTGGAATACAACCTGGACGAGGGGACCTTCCGCGTCCGGCGCCTCGAGGCCGATGGCGAGTTGGTCGAGTTGAGCGGAACCGGCAGGGAACAGCGGCTCAAGGGGCAAGTGCGGTTCAAGGATATCGCCATCCCCGGCCGGGGCAGCTTCAGCCAGGGGGAGGTCGCTACCGAGATCCAGCCAGTCGGCTGGGTGGAGGAAACCGTCGTCCATCTCGAAGAAGAAGATGGCCGCACGCTGACCCTGCGGATCATGCCCTACACCGGAACCACCGAGGTCTTCGACGGCTATCGGGAGTTTGATTGAACGCGCCAGAGCTACGGGCAAAAGAGTCGGATGTGCGCGGCTTCTCCCTGCTGGAGACGATGATCGCGCTGGCGATCATCGGCATCGCCCTGGTGACCCTGCTGGGTCTCGGCAACCGCTCCATCAACATCAGCGGCCGCCTGCAGAAGATCACCCAGGCGACCCTGCTGGCCCAGGAGAAAATGACGGAGATCGAGCTGACGGCTCAGGCCGGGAACCTCGACCTGCAGAACCAGGAAGGCGGCTTCGCCGCTCCTTTCGAGATCTACCGCTGGCGCACGGACTTCGAGGAGACCCCGCTGGCGGCGGTCCGGATGGTGACGGTAACCGTCCTCTGGGGGGAGGAAGGCAAGAACGAACTGGTCGAGCTCACCTCCTTCGTCTTTCACCAGGGCACATGACGTCATGAACAGGCCACAGCAAGGGTTTACCCTGGTCGAGATCCTGGTTGCGGTCAGCATCAGCAGCATATTGCTGGTCACCATCTATGGCGTCTTCACCACCATGAGCAATGCCAGGATCCGGGTGGAGACCGCAGGTGAAGGGTATCACCAGGCACGGGTCATCTTCGATCGCATCGGCCGGGAAATCCGCAGCAGTTATGTCGACCCCAGTGCTCAGGAGACCCGGATGCAGGGCGGGATCGACGACCGGGGCACCCCTTTTCTGGCCCTGGCCACCACCGCCGGCACGCCCCGGCATGGGGTGACGAGCGGCGTCGTCCTGGTCCGCTACGAACTGCGGCAGGCGGTCGGCGAAACGGCCGAAAAACCATCCCTGTTCCGCAGCGAAACGCCTGTGCTGGCCGAGGACGAGTCACCCATCGTCTACCGGCTGGCGAGCGGCATCGAAGCATTGCAGATGCGTTTTCTGGACAACGGCGAATGGCGGGAAGAATGGCCGCCGGATACCAGTTCTAGCCCGCCGCAGGCCGTCGAGATCAGCCTGTCCCTGGTGATCGACGAGACCGCCGTCCCGTTCCGCTCGACCTTCGAGGTCCCCGACGTCGGGCCGAACTGATGCGCATCCTACGCCAGGAAAAGGGAATGGTCCTGTTGCTGGTGCTGGCGGTGGTCGCCCTGCTGAGCGCCCTGCTGAGCGAGTTCGCCTTTTCCACCCTGGTCGACCTGCGGCTCACCGAAACCTTCCGCGACCGGACGCGGGCCTACTACCTGGCCAAGGGGGGCGTCACCGTCGGCCAGATGCTGCTGAAGATGGACACCAACCCCGGATACGATGCCTACGCCCCCGAAGAGCTCTGGTCCCTGGGGGTGAGCAGCTATCCCGTCGGCGAAGGGTATATTTCGGTCGCCATCGAAGATCTCGGCGGGAAACTGAACATCAACTCGCTGGTCGACGCGTCCGGGCAGAACCCCATCGGCGTCAGCAGGATTCGCTTTAAACGGTTTTTCACCAACCTGGGGGAAACCGACCCGGAAGGGTTGACCGCCGCGCTGATCGACTGGATTGATACGCACCCGGACCTTGACGCCGACCCTGACAACGGGGCGCCCGGTGCCGAGGCTGACTACTACCTGCGGCAGACTCCGCCGGTGCGCATCGCCGATCGGCCGTTACGCTCCCTGGACGAACTGGCGCTGGTGCGCGGCTTCACTCCGGATCTCATCCGTCGGATCGAACCGCACGTGACGGTGCACGGCAGCAGCAGCGACAACACCAAAATCAACGTCAACACCGCCAGCGCCGAAGTGCTCATGGCTTATGCCATGGATTCCGGGGATCCGTTCATTACGCGGGAGGCGGCGGAACAGATCATCGAACGACGGCGCAGCCAGCCGTTCAAGACGATTGGCGAACTCATCGAGCTCAACAACATCGGCGGTCTGCAGAACCTTTTGCGAACCGATCTCACCGTAACCGGCGGGTTCTACCATATCCGCTCCACGGCCGAGGTCAACGACGGCGTCAGAAGGATCGAAGCGTTCGTCGACAAGTCCAAGGGCAAGCTTCTCTATCAGAAGGTGGATTGATACCTCATGGGCAAACGATTCATCGGCATCGAATTCGACGACCGCTGCGTTCGGGTCGCCATCCTCAGCGAAGAGAAGGGACGGATCAGCCTCGTCTCGGCCGACAAGCGCTCCGTTGCCGACACCGAAGAGCTTTTGCAGTGCCTGCCGGAGCTCCTCGGCGGCGAAAGGCGTCTTGGCGACCGGCTGGCCGCGGCCCTGCCGGCCAGGGAGGGCTTCATCCGGCAGTTGAAATTCCCCTTCGCCGAGCCGCGCAAGATCGCCGCCGCTCTCGAACTGGAGCTGGGTGCGCAGTTGCCGGTCGCCATCGAGAGCTGCACGAGCGATTTCCAGCAACCCTTCGCCGTCAGCGATGGCAGTTGGGACGTCATGGCCGCCGCCGTGCGCACCGATGTCATCCAGGATTTTCTGGCACCTTTGGACTCTGCCGGGTTTGTGCTTTCGATCCTCGACCTGGAGCCCTTCGCCTACGCCGCCGGCCTGGCCGAGCTGTTCCCCGGGGGCCTGCTGGTGTCCGTGAAGGAACAGTCGATCACCATTGCCCTGCTGCAAAACGGCAGAGTCGCCAGCTACCGCCTGTTGCCCGTCGCCGCCAGCCTGACGGAGGACGCCCGGGCGCAGCTCGTGCTGCGTGAGTCAGCCGCCCTGCAGGGTGCCGCCGGCTGCAGCGATTTGCCGTTCTGTCTGATCGGTCCGGGTGCCTCAGCGGCCCTGATCGAGCGGCTGGAGAGCGCCGGCGGTCGGCTGCAAACGCCGCCGGTGACCGGCGACGAGCGTCCGGTCGACCGGGAATTCCTGCCGGCTGTCGCCCTGGCCCGGCGAGCGACGATAACGGAGCGCGGCAACAGCTTCAACTTCCGGCGCGGGCCCTTCGCTCCGAAAAGCGAATGGCTCGCGCTGAAGCGGGGGCTGTTTTTTGCCACTGCCCTTCTGGTCCTTTCCGGCCTGGCCCTCGGCACGGCCGCCTGGCTCAATTACTCCGGCAAGGCTAGCCGGGCTGAAGCACTGAACCAGGAGATGATCCGCATCTATCGGGAGACGTTCCCCGGCGAACCGACCGTCGTCGACGTCCCGCGGCAGATGCGCGGCAAGATCAGTGAGATGCAGAAAAAAAACGCACTCTACGGCGCCGACAGCAGCCGCTCGGCCCTTTCCGTGCTTCGCGAAATTTCCGAGCGTTTGCCCCAGGATCTGGTCGTGGATATCCGGGAGCTCAACTATACGCCCGAGGCGGTCATGTTCGAAGGATCGACAGCTTCCTTCGATGCGGTCAATCGCCTGGCCAAGGCACTGGAGCAGTCACCCACATTCGGGCCTCCCCAGATTGCCGACTCCAAGATGAGCCTCGACGGCAGCCGGGTCGACTTCCGCCTGAACCTGCCCTTCAGCGAGGAGAAAAAACAATGATCGCACAACTGAGCCGCCGAGAGCAGATAGCTGTCGCCGTAGGCGTCGTTGCAGTGCTGGCGGCGGTTCTCTACCTGGGGATCATTGCCCCTTACCGCAACGCCCTGAAGCAGCTCGACAGCAAGATCACCTCGCGCCAACGGCAGATCCGGGAAGTCGAAGCGCTGCGCCGGGAATTCCTGGTGCTGCAGCAGCGGCAATCCGCAGCAGAAGAGCGGCTTGAAAAGGGTGGAGCGTTTTCCCTGTTCCCCTTCGTGGAAGGGTTGGTCGGACAGCTCGCCGCCAAGGAAAACCTCCTCTCCATGCGTCCGCAGCCCCCCGTTCCCCGGGAGAGCCTGCTCGAGGATTCGGTGGAGGTTCGCCTGGAAAAGGTCCGCCTCGACCAGGTGATCCGTCTGCTTTATGCCGTCGATACGGCCGATGCCCTGATGCAGGTGAAGAATCTGCGGCTCAAGACCCGCTTCGATGATCGCACGCGTTTCGATGCCACCATGACCGTCGCCGCCTTCGGGAGAACCAGATGAAGATTCCGCGTCTTGCCGCCTTCTGGAAAAAACGAAGGGCCCCCTTGGCCCCGTTCGGCGGCCAGGGTTTCAAGTTCTACCTCGGCGTCCTGGCCCTGCTGTTGACCGGTTTCCTTGCCGGTTTTTACCTCTTTTTCCCGACCAGCGCCCTGCAGCAGCGGCTCGAACTCGAAATTGCCGCCCGCACGCCGCTGGATGCACGCATCGAAGCGGTCTCACTACTCTTCCCGCCGGGCCTGCAGGCAGAGGGTATCCGCCTGGCCGGCGGCAGACCGCCGACCGAATTCACAGTAAACCTGGTCAAGCTGACCCCCCTCTGGCGGACTCTGACCAGCAGCAATCCCGGTTTCGCTTTTCATGCCGAAGTCCTTGGCGGTCAGGTAGACGGCAGCGTGCGCAAAAGCGGCAGCCTTGCGGCTCAGCTGCAAAATCTGACCTTTTCTGCGCCGGTGGGGGAAGCCTTCCCTGTTCGCCTGACCGGTCGACTCGGCAAAGGTGAATTCGCCGGCGCCCTCCCCCTGCAGGCCGCCACTGAAACTCGCCTCAACCTGGGCTTTGACCAATTCGAAATCAGTGGTCTCTCGGCACTCGGGCTCGCAAGTGATACCCTTGCCCTGGGGACGGTCTCCCTGGTTGGCACCGGGCGTGCCACTGCCCTGAAGATAGATCGCCTGAGTGCCAGCGGCGGCAGCCTGGAGGTCACCGGAGACGGAACCGTCATGCTCGCCACGCCGCTGGACCGAAGCCGATTGAATCTCAACCTGGTGCTGCGTCCCGGCCGCCAGCTCGACAAATCGCTTGCCGACCTGCTCGAGCTCTTCGCCCAGGCCGGGCCAGATGGCTCATTCAGTTTGCGGCTCACCGGCTCCCTCAGGCAAGTAAGTTTCCAGTAGCCTGCGGCATTCAGCAAGGTGTCAGCCGTACGAGCCGTTTGCTTGCCGGCACTCGCACCGGAGTACCGGGCGGAAGGTGACTTCCGCTATCTTTCCGGCCTGCTTTCTGATCTGCTCCCGCCCTCGCCTGACCGGTCGAACCCTTCTTCCTGACCGGGAAAAGCGCTCGCCCCGCTGCCAGACGATTGACATTTGCCCTCCGGATGATTACGTTTTCCGGCAACGTCAGGACAGCACATGGAGTCCCCCGAATGAACGAAGAGCAGGACAAGATCGTCGAAGCTGACATGAACAGCGCGCCGAGTAATGAACAGGAGTCGACGTCCGGCCTGGTGGTCGCTGCCGAGGTCCTGCCGGCCGGCCTGCCGATCATCCCCCTGCGTCCCCGGCCCGCCTTCCCCGGCGCCCTGCTGCCGATGGCGCTGACTGGCCGCGACCAGATTCTCGCCCTCAAACAGGCGCTGGAAACCCCCTCCCAGGCCCTCGGCCTGGTACTGGCGCGCGACCCCGAGGCTCCGGACGGGCCGGCGAATCTGCATCGGGTCGGCGTGGTCGGCAAGATTCTGAAGGTGGTCCATCTCGACGAGGAGACCGCCCATTTCCTGGTCAATGCGCTGGAGCGCTTCACCATCGAGGAGTTGGCCGAAACGCCGCAGGGGATGTTCGCCCGGGTGCGGTATCACTTCGGTGCCGAGCTCTCGGTCAACCCGGAGCTCAAGGCCTATTCGATGGCGATCATCGCCACGCTCAAGGAGCTGGTACAGATCAACCCCCTCTATTCGGAGGAAATCAAGCTGTTCCTCGGCCGCTCGAGCATGGACGACCCGGGCCGGCTTGCCGACTTCGCCGCCAATCTGACCAGCGCCGACGGCCAGGAACTGCAGGTAATTCTCGCCACCTTCGACGTCCGCAAGCGCATCGACAAAGTCCTCGTCCTGCTCAAGAAGGAGCTGGAGGTCTCGCGCCTGCAGTCAAAAATCACCAGGCAGATCGAGGAGAAGATCAGCAAGCAGCAGCGCGAATTCTTTCTCAAGGAGCAGCTCAAGGCGATCAAGAAGGAGCTGGGCCTGGAGAAGGAGGGGAAGACCGCCGAGATCGAGAAGTTCGAAAAACGGCTGAAGAAGCTCAAGCTGAACGACGAGGCGCAGAAGGCGGTCGAAGAGGAACTGGAGAAGCTGCGGCTGCTCGAGCCCGCCTCCCCCGAGTACAACGTCAGCCGCAATTACCTCGACTGGCTGACCGTCCTCCCCTGGGGGCAGTTCAGCCGCGACTCCTACAACCTGGAGAAGGCTCGCCGCGTCCTCGACCGCGACCACTACGGTCTGGAGGACGTCAAGGAGCGGATCCTCGAGTTCATCGCCGTCGGCAAGATGAAGGGGGACATCTCCGGCTCCATCCTCTGCCTGGTCGGCCCGCCGGGGGTCGGCAAGACCTCCATCGGCCACAGCATCGCCGATGCCCTCGGGCGCACCTTTTACCGCTTCTCCCTGGGCGGGATGCGCGATGAGGCGGAGATCAAGGGACACCGGCGCACCTACATCGGTGCCATGCCCGGCAAGTTCGTGCAGGCAATGAAGAGCGCCGGCAGCGCCAACCCCGTGCTGATGCTCGACGAGATCGACAAGATCGGCGCCTCCTTCCAGGGCGATCCGGCCTCGGCCCTGCTCGAGGTCCTCGACCCGGAGCAGAACGCGAGCTTTCGCGATCACTATCTGGACGTCCCTTTCGATCTCTCGCACGTCCTCTTCGTCTGCACCGCCAACCAGCTCGACACCATCCCGGCGCCGTTGCTCGACCGCATGGAGGTCATCCGCCTCTCCGGCTACATCCTGAAGGAGAAGGTGGAGATCGCCCGCCGCTACCTCATTCCCAAGGCACTCAGGAACCACGGCATCGACAAGGGGCAGGTGACGATCCGCAAAGACGCCCTGGAGGCGATCGTCGACGGCTACGCCCGCGAAGCCGGGGTGCGCAACCTGGAGAACCGCATCAAGAAGATCATGCGCAAGGCGGCCCGGGAATTCGCCGGGGGGCGGACGGAAAAAATCGTCGTCGGGAAAAAGGACCTGACCGACTACCTTGGACAGCCGCTTTTCACTCCCGAAGAGATCTTCGAGGGGGTCCCCGGCGTCGTCACCGGACTGGCCTGGACCAGCATGGGCGGAGCGACGCTGCCGATCGAGGCGACCGCCATGCCGAGCAAATCCAAGGGGTTCAAGCAGACCGGCCAGCTCGGCAACGTCATGGTCGAAAGTTCCGAGATCGCCTATTCCTACGTCATGGCTCACCTGCAGGACTACGGAGCGGCCGAAGACTACTTCGACACCCATTTCGTCCACCTGCACGTGCCGGCCGGCGCCACCCCCAAGGATGGTCCCTCGGCCGGCGTCACCATGACCACGGCGCTTCTCTCCATGATCACCGGCCAGCCGGTGCGCAGGGAGCTCGGCATGACCGGCGAGCTGACCCTCACCGGCCGGGTGCTCCCCATCGGCGGGGTCAAGGAGAAGACCATCGCCGCCCGCCGGGCGGGGCTCAAGACCCTCATCTTCCCCGAGGCGAACCGCAAGGATTTCGCCGAACTACCCGACTACCTCAAGGAAGGGCTGGACGTCCATTTCGCGAAGGAGTACCAGGACGTGTACAGGGTCGCCTTCGGCGACCAGGCACGAGGCACGAGGCGCTAGGCACGAGGGAAACCATTTCCCCCTTTCTCTCTTTTGCCCTGGCCTTTAGCCTCCTGCCTTTGTCTTTAACCTATAGCCTCGGGCCTCGTGCCTCGAGCCCGAAATCGGAGATTTCGCATGACCGTACAGAAATTGAAAGAATCCGTCATGGCCCTCCCTCTCGAGGAGAAAAAAGCCTTCATCCTCGAAACCCTCCAGCCCCTGGCCAGGGATGCCATGCAGGACCCGACCTTCCTGATGCAGCTCTTCCCGGTTTTCCTCGCCATCGTCAAGGAGAGTGGCCTCGACCTGCAACAGCTCATCCAGTTCGCCGCCATGTTCGGCGGCACGCCGGCTTCTGCCGAGCAGGCATAACTTCCTTGCTGCCTCTCGAAACCCTGGCCGCTTTCTTCGCCGCTTCCATCCTGCTCGCCCTGGCGCCGGGACCGGACAACATCTTCGTGCTGACCCAGTCGGCGCTGCGTGGCAAGGGCTCAGGCCTGGTCGTGACGCTCGGGCTTTGCACCGGACTCATCGTTCACACCACGGCCGTGGCCCTCGGCGTGGCGGTCATCTTCCAGGCGTCGGCACTCGCCTTCACCGCGCTCAAGCTCCTCGGTGCGGGTTACCTGCTGTATCTCGCCTGGCAGGCTTTTCGCGCCTCGGCGACAAAGATAGCGGCCGGCCGCAACGGCGAGCTGAGTCTCGGCAGGCTGTACCGGCGCGGCATCCTCATGAACGTCACCAATCCCAAGGTCTCGATCTTCTTTCTGGCGTTCCTGCCGCAATTCGCCGAGCCGGCCCGGGGTTCGCTGACCCTCCAGCTCCTGCTGCTGGGCGGCGTCTTCATCCTCGCCACCATCCTGGTCTTCGGCGGCATCGCCCTGCTGGCAGGTACCCTGGGGGAATGGTTGAATCGTTCCGAAAAATCCCAGCGGATCCTGAACCGGGTGACCGGCTCGGTATTCGTCGGGCTGGCCCTGAAGCTGGCGACGACGGAGCGGTGACGGCCTGTTACTTTCCCCGTTGACGAAAACGGCCGGAACTGCTAGGTTATCCGGCCATGAACGCAAGATTTTCCGATAACTTGATGAATTCGCACCTCTGGTGGTGGCGGTCCAACACTGAGCGGTCCGCGCGCCCCTGATTCGCCGTCGCGCCGTGGACCACAGAATCCGCGGCTGCCGAATCGCCCTCAAAGCCGCGGCCCCAGGACCGCGGCTTTTGTCTTTGCAGTCACCAATCACTGTCTTCAAGAGGCTACTACCATGCGCATCCTTTCCGGCATCCAGCCCTCCGGTTCCCTGCACCTGGGGAACTACTTCGGCATGATGAAGAAGATGATCGAGTACCAGGAGCACGAAGAGCTCTTCTGCTTCATCGCCAACTATCACGCCATGACCTCCGTCACCGACGGCAAGGCGCTGGCGAAGGGAACGATAGAGGCGGCGGCGAATTTTCTCGCATTGGGGATGGACCCGGAGAAAAGCACCTTCTGGGTGCAGTCGGACCTGCCCGAGGTGCAGGAGCTCACCTGGTTCCTCTCCACCTTCACGCCGATGGGTCTGCTCGAGCGCTGTCACAGCTACAAGGACAAGGTCGCCCGCGGCATCGCCGCCAACCACGCCCTCTTCGCCTACCCGGTGCTGATGACCGCCGACATCCTGCTGTTCCATAGCGAGCGGGTGCCGGTCGGCAAGGACCAGAAGCAGCACCTGGAGGTCGCCCGCGACATCGCCGTCAAGGTCAACAACCACTATGGCGATCTCTTCGTCGTCCCCGAAGCGGAGATCGACGAGGAGGTGGCGACCGTCCCGGGGCTCGACGGCCAGAAGATGAGCAAGAGCTACGGCAACACCATCGACCTCTTCCTCGAAGAGAACGCCCTGCGCAAGCAGGTGATGCGCATCGTCACCGACCCGACGCCGGTCGAGGAGCCGAAGGACCCGGACAAATGCAACGTCTTCCAGATCTATCGGCTGTTTCTGAACAAGGGACAGGAGGAGGCGCTGCGTGCTCGCTATCTGGCGGGTGGACTCGGCTACGGTGAGGTCAAGCAGGAGCTGTTCGAAGCGGTGCGCGACTTCTTCGCCCCCTACGCCGAGCGGCGCAAGGAGCTTTTGGCCGACCCCGAGGGCATTCGCGCCGTTCTGGCGGGCGGCGCCGAGAAGGCGCGTTACGTTGCGAACAAGACGATGCGCAAGGTGCGCAAAAAGGCGGGACTGGCTTACTGAAGAGGCGCTGGGCTAGGGGCTGCAGGATAGAAGCTCACCTCTTGCCTCGGCCTTGCACCCTCGCCCGGCTCTGTCATACTGGGAAGGAACCCGCTCCGGTCCAAGGAGGCCTTATGGACATCAACCGCAAGTGGTTCTGCACCTGCACCGGCACGCCGGTCGAACTCAGCTTTAAGGAAACCGAAGAGGAGATCGGAGAACCGGCGTGTGATCGCTGCGGCGCCACCCCATCATCCGACCCGAAACATACCGTCATCTTCCGCGACGAGAGACAATGGGAGGTTTGACGTGTAGGGGCGGCGCATGCTCCGCCCTGGGGCGCGGCAAGCAGCGCCCCTACGAAACATCCTTCCGGGTAAACAACACAAAGGCCATGGCCGGGCGTTTGCTCGCCTCGCGCACGGCGAAGTGGATTCCATCGAACTGCCAGCCCCGGGCGGTCCACTCGTTGATAATTTCTTCCAGCGCCTCATCGGTCACCAGCGATGTTTCGACCACTTTGTAGCGAAGCAAGCTTCTCTCCTCACCCCTAACGCCTCACACCTCACGAGGTTTTCACCATGCCCATCGCCGGCAACCCGAAGAAGATGGCCCAGGACATTGCCGATGGCTATATGAGCCTGACCCCGCCGATGCTCAAGACCTACACTCCTGCCGATCTGAAAACGATCATCGTCAACCTTGGCATCGTCAACCGGGAATTGCGCCAGGAGCAGGTCCCCCAGGACGATGTCATGGCGGCGAAGGCGAAGAACATGAAGCTCTCCCGCCTCAACCAGGCTGAAATCGTCATCCGCGCCTTCTGCAAGAAAAGACGGATTCCAATCTAAGGATGAAGGCGGAAGGATGAGGGATGAAAGGTTCTCATCTCTCCAGCTTCAGCCTTCCTCCTTCATCCTTGTCCTTAGCACCCCGCACATCCCCGCCACCGGACAGGGGATGCAAATCTCCCCCTTCTTCCCCGTACACCCCTCGCTAATCCCCAAATGCGCCAAGGCGAAGTCGAAACGCACCGGGTCCGCCGGATCGAGCCGACGCAGGCTCGCCGTTACTTCCAGCGCCATCTTCCAGTCGGAGTTGCAACGTGCGGTGAGGCCGAGCAGGCGGGCGATCCGTGCCGTGTGCGTATCGAGGGGGAGGACCAACCGCGCCGGCGAAACGGCCTGCCACAGTCCGAGATCGATGCCGTCATCGGGACGGCAGAGCCAGCGCAGCAGCATGCAGAGACGCTTGCAGGCACTCCCTCCGGCGGGACTTGGAAACAGGTAACGGAAGCCGGTTCGCAACGCCTGCCGAGGGGCCAGCAGCGTGGCCAGTTCCACGGCCCGCGCGCTGAAGACGGTCAGGGCCGCGCCGATATCCGGGGCCACCGGGTCGTCGCCGGCCAGAAAAAAACGCTCCAGGCTCCCCGCCTCCGCAGTCATCGCCCGCAGCACACGGCAGAGCAGGGCGATGTCGACGCCGGTATTGAAACGATGAACGAAGCCGGCCAGGCGCGCACCATCCCGCTGCGGCTCAAAATCGCGGATGAAGGCGGCCGGACCTTCCGGCATGCGCATAAAGAGGTTTTCCAGGCTGCTGCGGATGCCGGCGGCCCGCCCGTAGGCGAGCGCAGCGCTGAGAAAGGCCGCGGCCTCCCGGTCCGCCGCCGTGGCATAGCGACGGGGAAACGAAAGGGGGTCGTTGGCGAGAAACGCCGGGCCGCTCTCCTGCGTCACCTGCTCCAGAATTCCTTTGAGCTGCATGCCGGGGAAAGTAGCACAGGGCAAGAGGTCGGCCAAGCACAAAACTCCTTTTCACGATTTTTAATAAATACAAATATTGCTGCATCCATGCATGGTCGAAATTGTCAGACAGGGCTTTTTCCGAACATTATACGATATTTTTTACCCGTCCTTAATCTTCCGTAATTTCAGCATCCTAGGAATGTTTCATCCTTAGAAACATGTAATTTCAAAAAAGTTTTCTATTGACAAGTATTTAGAACACCGTATTATGTTGCGAAAAAAAGACACCCAATATGAGGAATAAATTACCACGCCTTCCAGAATAAATCGGTCGGCGGCAAAAAACAGGTTGAAAATTTCGACCCGCATCCTTCCCTCCCTCAGGAACGGTGCGGGCCTCGGAAGGAGGTGAATCAGGGCAGGATTCCTCAACGGACTGCTCAACTTGCACGGCAGAGGCCGCCGGGCGGCTGCCGGATATTCTTATTGCTATCCGACTTTCGGAGAGAGTCAGTATTTTCAAAAGGAGTAACAACATGGCACACGGACCCGCAGTAAAACTGGGCAAGGACAATGCCTCGGGCTACAAAACCCGCATCGGCATCTGGATGTTCATCCTCTACACGCTGATCTATGCAGGCTTCATAGCGATCAACACCGTCAAG
Organism: Desulfuromonadales bacterium; assembly: GCA_035620395.1. Taxonomy (NCBI): domain Bacteria; kingdom Pseudomonadati; phylum Thermodesulfobacteriota; class Desulfuromonadia; order Desulfuromonadales; species Desulfuromonadales bacterium. Next base: position 23,612 of record DASPGW010000283.1, read on the forward strand.
CCGACCCTCATGGAAATGACCTTCGGCGGCCTCAACCTGGCCATGATCTACGGCATCGGCCTGATCGTCTTCGCCTTCATTCTGGCACTCATCTATAACAGTCTCTGCACCAAGGCAGAGATTCGTTTGAATCAATAAGGGGGGGACGACCATGATCTACGCACAATCACCTCTGGCCATCGCCCTCTTTGCCGCCTTCGTTTTCTTCGTAGTGGGGCTCTCCTTCTACCTCGGTCGCCGCACCACCTCTTCGGCGGGCTACTATGCCGCCGGCGGCAACATCCACTGGTTCACCAACGGCATCGCTTTCGCCGGCGACTACCTCTCCGCCGCCTCCTTCCTCGGCATCTGCGGCATGATCGCCACTGCCGGCTATGACGGCTGGATGTACGCCGTCGGCTATCTGGCCGGCTGGATGGTCGCCCTCTTCCTGGTCGCCGAACCGATGAAGCGCCTCGGCAAGTACACCTTCACCGACGCCCTCGACTCCAAGTTCAACTCCAAGGGGATTCAGCTGATGGCCGCCATCAGCACCCTGGTCGTTTCGGTCTTCTACCTGATTCCGCAGATGGTCGGTGCCGGCACCCTGGTGACGCCGCTCCTCGGCCTGCCCCATGCCGCCGGCGTCATCATCGTCGGCGTGGTCGTGACCATCATCGTCGCCACCGCCGGCATGGCCTCCACCACCTACGTCCAGTTCATGAAGGGCGGCCTGCTGCTGATCTTCTCCACCATTCTGGTCGTCGGCGTTCTCACCCGCGGGCTCTCCAGCACCCCCGACCAGGGCGGCAGCAAGCCCTACCACGACTTTCAGACGCTGCAGGCCAGCGTTGCCGCCGACGGCAGCCTGGAGCTTTCCGACTCCGGCTACGTCGCCGCAGCCGACTGGCAGAACTCGGTTTTCGGCCAGGCCGGTTTCGTCAAACTGACCAAAGACGGCGTCGACACCATCTGGAAGATGAGCAAGACAGAGCAGGGCGCCATTACGCTCGAAGAGACCCTGTACAAGGCCGAACTGGCCGGCGGCACCACCGTCTACAACGGCGGCACCGCCGAGGACGGCAAGTTCTTCGCCGTCGGCCACCTGAAGGAAGTCAGGATGGGCGGGCAGACCGTGGCCCAGACCGGCGCTGTCGGTCCCCTGGAATTCCTCAAGACCGTCCAGGACAGCACCATCGTCCTGTGGGGCAGCAAGATCATCAAAGAGGGTGAGAGCACCTACACCATCTTCTACCAGAAGCCGACTCCCGGCAGCCTGGTGCTGCGCCCCGGCCTGAAGTTCAAGGTCGACAACGCCACCGCCTCCGAGAAGTTCAACTTCATCTCCCTGATGCTGGCTCTCTTCTGCGGCACCGCGGCGCTGCCCCACATCCTGATCCGCTACTACACGGTTCCCAGCCAGGCAGCCGCCCGCAAGTCGACCATCGTCGCCATCGCCGCCATCGGCTTCTTCTACATCCTCACCATCTTCATGGGGCTCGGCGCGATGACCAACGGTGTCATCAACATCATGGACAACAACATGTCCGCCCCGCTGCTCGCCCTCTCCTTCGGCGTGGTGCTTTTCGCGATAATCTCCTCCATCGCTTTTGCCACCGTCCTCGGCACCGTCTCCGGCCTGATCGTCGCCGCCTCCGGCGCCGTCGCTCACGACCTGATGGACAAATTCCTCGGCATGAACCTGTCCGACAAGGGGATGGTCCTGGCCGGC
>DASPGW010000284.1 GCA_035620395.1 Desulfuromonadales bacterium
CAAGCTGTCTGGCCCATTAAACAAGCAGGGACAAAGAGTCCCATTACATGGACCGTGCCCAGTTAAAAATGACGCATTATTGGTGAATTGCAAATCGTGAAGCGGAATTGGACAAGGCGTCTGCAGAATATTCTTCAAATCAGGTAAAGAATATGCTGCATCCGTAGCCGTCCAGCCGGTTCCTCACTGCTGTCTTTGGCTGGTAGGTATTCCCCCATCAATAAGCCGTTTTTCCCCCATGGCAAAGCATTGCTTCCCCCATGGCGCAGAAAATCGGCTCTGCCATATTGTTTATCAAGATTGTCAGATTTCAAAGAGCCACCAACCGTGACGATTGAAAGAAGCATGAGGCAGACATGGAAGTGAAGGGGGTGCTCCCGCCCCGCCAACAACTGGAGGCTTCGCCATGAAAAAGGTTACACCGATCTTTATCGTACTGGTTGCCGCGGCCGCCTTGACTATTTCGGGCTGCGACGGGGGCGGAGGGTCCTCCTCCTTATCCGCCACACCATCCACACTGCCACCGGTCACTGCTACCGATGCCGATGGCGACGGGGTGGTCGACACCGCCGACGCTTTCCCCAACGATCCGGCCGCTTCGGTGGATACCGACGGCGACGGCTTCCCGGACGCCTTCAACCCCAACGCCACCGACGCGCAACTGGACGCCACCACACTAACCCTGGACTCCTTCTTCAACGACCCGGCCGCCTCGGTGGATACCGACGGCGACGGCAAGCCTGACGCCTTCAACCCCAACGCTGCTCCCGAGCAGATCGCAGCCAGCCCGCTGGTGGTCGACGACGACGACGACAACGACGGTCTCCTCGATGCGGTCGACGCCGCCCCCCTGCTCGGGATCGCCGACATTCCGACGGAAAGCCCCTTCGGGGCAAGCCCCCTCGACCTTGGGAACGGCGTAGCCGGCGACTTCGAGCAGAAGATGATCCGTTTCGAAGAGTTCGGCCCCGAATCGATGCCAACCGCCGCCGCCGCCAACTGGAGCCCCCTCCCGCAGCCGCAAAACGCCCAGAGCGGGCCAGTTCCCGCCGCGCTGGAGTCCTTCCTGGCCCAGGACGGTGTCGCGCCGTTCCCCACGCGGCTCGCCAACGTCACCGAGCCGAGCCCTTGGAAATCCGCGATAGAAACGTACCTTGGCCGCCCGCTTGCCTTGCCTGCCGAGCTGGGAGTGGCGGGACCGGCCGAAGGCCGGCCCTCGGGCGAAGACTGGGCCCACCAGAGTTGGGACGACCTCTACCCCCGGAAGTACTACAAGACTTCAGTGGCCCAATCCCGGGTGAACCTGGGCCTGCGCGACGCCAGGCAGCGGCACGGGTATGCGCTCGGGGAGTTCGGTCCGGGCGGGCTCTACCACAACGTCGCCGGAGTGCCGGCGACGGAGGGGACGGCAGCCGGCATCGGCATCGCCTTCCACCCGAACCTGCCGGTGCAGGCGCCGAACTCCATCTGGACCTTCGACGGCACCCTGCCGCCCAAGCTGCTTCAGGTGCGCTACGGCGAACCCGTCCTGATGCGCAACTACAATGCGCTGCCGATGGACGTGACGGCCAACAACGGCTTCGGCCGCCACACCATCTCCACCCACGAGCACAACGGCCACCAGCCGGGCGAGAGCGACGGCTTCGCCGGTGCCTTCTTCTACCCCGGCCAGTTCTATGACTACCGCTGGCCGCTACAGCTCGCCGGTTACAGCAATAACAACAACGCCGCCGGCGCCATCAACTTCGATGCATCCGACTCCAGGGCGGCCATCCCTTGCGAGGCAGGCGAAACGTTCAAGGTCCTGGTCAACGGCGAACCCGTTGAAAGGGCCTGCCAGGACGGGCGCGTCATGATCCCCGGCGACTGGCGCGAGACGATGAGCACCCACTGGTTCCACGACCACATGCTCGACCACACGGCCGAGAACGTGTACAAGGGCAACGCCACGATGATGAACTACTACAGCGCCCTCGACCGCGGCAACGAGGCGATCGATGACGGCGTCAACCTGCGCTTCCCCAGCGGCACGGCGCTCAACTGGGGCAACCGCGACTACGACGTGAACCTGGTGGTAGCCGACAAGGCCTGGGATGCCGCTACGGGCCAGCTCTGGTTCAACACCGCCCAGCACAACGGCTTCCTGGGCGACCGGATGACGGTCAACTTCCTCTACAAACCCTACTTCGACGTGCGTGCGCGCCAGTATCGTTTCCGCTTCCTGAACGGCTCGGTGTCGCGCATCATGGCGATCGGGCTGGTGCAGGAAGTGCAAGGCGACGGCGGCGAACTGCCGGGCCCGGCGGGTTCAGGCGTCTCCTACAACCGGGTGCCTTTCCACATGATCGGCAACGACGGCAACATCCTGGAGCACGCCGTCGCCTTTGACGGGGTTGCGGATGTGTTCCATGACGGCAAGCCCGATGCCTGGAAGGGCCAGCTGCCGTCCCAGACCATCGCCGAGCGCTACGACATCATCGTCGACTTCAGCAAGCACGGCATCCAGCCCGGCGACAAGCTCTACTTCGTCAATATCATGGAGCATGAAGACGGCAAGGGGACCAAGAGCAAGGTGCCGATGGCAGACATCGTCTCCGGGAAATACAATGCCATCGTGAAGGACGGCAAGTGGATCAACGGCGACCCGGGCGTCGGCAAGTTCATGGAGCTGCGCGTTCACGCGTACGAAGGCCAGGACCTGAGCATGAATCCGGCCGAGTATGTAGCGGGTGGGAAAAAGATGATCCCGCTCGCCATCGATCGTCATGATCCTGCGCTGCTCACCGCGCGGCACCACACCTTCGAGTTCGTTCGCAGCCAGGCTCAGGGCGGCCATGGGACGCCGTGGGCCATCAAGGTCGATGGCGGCGATGACAATCGTGCGGATCCCCAACGGATTTCAGCCATCGTGCACGGCGACACCGAGGTATGGACGATCAAAACCGGCCGCGGCTGGACCCATCCCGTGCACATCCACTTCGAGGAAGGGGTCATTCTCACCCGGGGCGGCAAGGCGCCTCCCGAATGGGAGACCTGGGCGCGCAAGGACATGTACCGGATCGGTCCCGAGAACGACAGCACCGGTATCGTCGAGATCGCCTTCCGGGCACGGGACTTCCTCGGGCACTACGTGCAGCATTGCCACAACACCATGCACGAGGACCACGCCATGCTGCTGCGGTGGGACGCCAGAAACGAAGGCGCTGTGCTGATCGACACGCCCATGCCCACCTATGACGGGGTCTTCTTCGAGCCGTCCTTTGCCCTCGAGTTGGCCGACATAGGCGACGGCACCGGACCGGAGCAGGATATACCGTAATAAACCAGGATAGCGGAGGTGGCATACCAGCCCCGACTGTCGACAATGGTTTTTGTAAACGATCGCGGCCCC
>DASPGW010000285.1 GCA_035620395.1 Desulfuromonadales bacterium
GCTTGCCATTTTCCCGCGCTTCTGCTACTTAACTATCCAGTTCAATTTATCTGAGAGCTTCCGTATGCATACCCTGTTTGCCAGCTTCAGTGATTTTTACTTTTGGTACGGCTTTTATTTTCGGCCGTCTGCCCGGGGTAGAGGTCTGCTGGCATAGAGGAAAGCACCACAACAGCCGCCAGATCGCAAACCATGGGCAGACCGACTCCGGTTCTCCCGTGGTTTTTTCGTTCCAGGATCGATGAATGAAAAAAGGCCGCCGGGAGTCACCGGACGGCCTTTACCGTTTCAGCAGGATAAACCCCCATCGATCCGAAAGGAGCAGAGCCATGATCATCGTCATGCAGCAGGGGGCCGGCAAGGAAGCGCTGGCCGAAGTGAAGAAACGCATCCGCGAGTTGGGCTACAAGCCGCACGTCATCCACGGCGAGACCCGCGACGTCATCGGGGCGGTGGGGGACGAGCGGGGCAAGGCAGTCCTCCAGTCCCTGGAGTCGATGCCCGGGGTGGAGAGCGTCGTCCCCATTCTGAAGCCCTACAAACTGGCGAGCCGCGAGGTGAAGCCGGAACCGAGCATCTTCGAGATCGGCGGCGGGGTTTCCATCGGCGGAGAGCAGTTGGTGGTGATGGCGGGGCCCTGTTCGGTGGAAAGCGAGGAGCAGATCGTCGACACGGCGCGGGCGGTCAAGGCCGCCGGAGCCACCGTCCTGCGCGGCGGAGCCTTCAAGCCGCGCACCAGCCCCTATTCGTTCCAGGGGATGGAGGAGGATGGGCTCAAGCTGCTCGATCTGGCCCGGCAGGAGACGGGGCTGCCCATCGTCACCGAGGTGGTCAATCCGCGCGACGTCGAGCTTGTTGCCCGCTACGCCGACATCATGCAGGTCGGGGCGCGCAACATCCAGAACTTCGCCCTGCTCAAAATGCTCGGCCGGCTCGACAAACCGGTGCTGCTCAAGCGGGGGATGGCAACCACCATCCAGGAGTTCCTGATGAGCGCCGAGTACATCCTGGCCGAGGGGAACCGCCGGGTGATCCTCTGCGAACGGGGAATCCGCACCTTCGAGACCGCCACCCGCAACACGCTCGACATCTCCGCGGTGCCGGTGCTCAAGGCGCAGACCCACCTGCCGGTGGTAATCGACCCATCGCACGCCACGGGGCACGCCCATCTGGTGCCGTCGATGTGCTATGCGTCGGTGGCCGCCGGGGCTGACGGGCTGATCGTCGAGGTGCATCCGAACCCGGAAAAGGCCGCCAGCGACGGCCCCCAGTCCCTGCGCCCCGCAGACTTCGCGGTGATGATGGGAAAACTGCGCCAGTTCGCAGCTGTGGCGGAAAGAAAATTGTAGGGGCGGACTGCTTCCGCCCTGGGCGCATGCAATGCGCCCCTACCATGGAGAAAAGCGATGTTTTTCATCCCCTTGTCCCAGGTTGAAAGTGTCGAGCTGGTTATTCATGCGTTGCGGATGGCGGGCGGCCAGGCGGACTGTTCGAGCTGCCCTGCCGTCCGGGTCTGCATGAAGCAGTGCCTCACCATCGCCGAAGCCATCCAGAGGATGATTCAAGCAGGGACGCTGCCGGTATTCGGCGAGGAGCCAGGACCCGAGCCGCAACCCGCTGGTCCGGCTCCTGACAAGGCGCGGCTGCAGGTGGTGAAGTAGAAGTGATCCCCATGCAGCCGGGGTGTCTACAGCGTTGACAGGGAAGGATAAAAGGACTAAACTCCCTTCTTTTCGAAGCGGCCGGGCACTTCATTCCGGCCCGTAAAATCGACATCCCGTCAGCGGAAGGAGCACCGATGAAGGTTCTCGTCACCGATGAAATTTCCCGCGAGGGGCTGCAGCCCCTCCTTGAAGACTCCCGGATCGAGCTGGACGTGCGGTTGGGGCTGCCGGTCAACGAGTTACACCAGTTGATCGGTGGTTACGAGGCGATCATTACCCGGAGCGGTACCCGCGTCGACCCGGCGCTGCTCGATCACAGCCGGCAGTTGAAGATTATTGCCCGGGCCGGCGTCGGCATCGACAACGTCGATGTCGAGTATGCCAGCAACAAGGGGATCATCGTCGTCAACGCCCCTTTCGGCAACGTCAACTCGGCCGCCGAGCACACTATGTCCCTCCTGCTCAGCCTCTGCCGCAATGTGACGGTGGCCAACCAGAGTCTGAAGAGCGGGGAGTGGAAACGGGCGCCCTTCACCGGCTACGAGCTCAAAGGCAAGACCATCGGCGTGATCGGCATCGGCAAGGTCGGCGGTCGCGTCGCCTTGCGCTGCAAGGCCTTCGAGGCCGAGGTGATCGCCTGCGACCCCTACGTTTCAGAGAAGCGCGCCGACGACCTCGGCGTCAGGCTGGTCCCCCTCGAGGACATTGTCCGCTACGCTGACATCATCACCGTTCACACCCCGCTCAACGAGGAGACCGAAGGGATGATCACCGCCGAGCATTTCGGGCGGATGAAGGACGGCGTGATCATTGTCAACTGCGCGCGGGGCGGAATCATCGACGAAGCGGCGATGCTTGCTGCCCTGGAGAGCGGCAAGGCCGCCGGCGCCGCCTTCGATGTCTGGAGCGAGGAACCGCCACAGACCGAGGTCCTCAAGAAGCTCATCGCCCACCCGCGGATGGTGGTCACCCCCCACCTCGGAGCCAATACCTTCGAGGCGCAGAAAAACGTGGCGATCGACGTCAGTCGCGAGATCATCAACTACCTTGACGGCCGGCCGCTGGAGAATGCCGTTAACATCCCCAGGTTCGACCCCGACCTGATGGAGCACATGAAGCCCTTTCTCGGCCTGGTCGGCAGGGCCGGCGAGTTCGTCTCCCAGCTCGCCCCGCCCAATCCCAAGAAGGTCGTCTTCGCCTACAACGGCAAGCTTGCCCGATACGACTGCGCGCCCCTCACCGTCTGCGGTCTGGCCGCCCTGCTCGGCCGCCACACCGCGCAGGAGGTGAACATGGTCAACGCCCGGCTGGTAGCCAAGAGCATGGGGATCGCGGTCGAAGAGGTGCGCACCACCGAGTCGGAGTCCTTCTCCAACCTGGTGACCCTGACCATCGAGTCGCCCGAGGGGAACCGCACCATTGCCGCCACCCTCTTCGAGGGGATTCCGAAGATCGTCAAGCTGCGTGATTTTCTTACCGACTTCACCCCTGAAGAACACATGCTGGTCATCACCTATGCCGACAAGCCGGGGCTGATCGGCAAGATCGGCACCATCCTCGGCGAGGCCGGCATCAACATTGGCTCGATGAACCTGGGACGCCGGGCCAAGGCCGGTGAGGCGATGGTCGTTCTCTCTCTAGACACGCCCGCCGACGAGGCAACCATCCAGAAACTTGCCGCCGCGGTGGAGGCCCATTTCATCAAGGCTGTGCTTATGAAGGTCTAGGGGCGCGGCTTCAGGGTACGTAACCAGTGACAGCAAAAAAAGCGCAGCGGCCTTGCCAGGGGCCGCTGCGCTTTTTTCAGGGCTGGTGTCAGGAAGGTTCCGGAAAGGCACTTAGCAGAAGGGTGCGGCCAGGTGACGGGATCAGTCCGCCGTCCCCACCAGCAGGCTGCGGCCGACCCAGCGCTTGGCGAACTGAAAAGCGGTGCGTCCGCAGCGTTTACTCTTCTCATGCGACCAAGCAATGGCCGCCTCTTCGGTATCCGCAGCCCAGGCCAGGGTCGAGCCGTTCTGCGCCGCCAGGTTGTCGATGCACTGGCGCACCACTCGCAGGTACTGCTCCTGAGAGAAGACGCGAAAGGAGACCCAGAGACCGAAGCGGTCGGATAGGGATATCTTCTCTTCCACCCCTTCGCCGTGGTGGATCTCGTTGTTGACCAGCTTCGAGCCGAGGTTGTCGGTGGGGTACTCGGGGAGCAGATGGCGGCGGTTGGAGGTGACATAGATCAGGCTGTTCTCCGGTGCCGCGTAGACCGAGCCGTCGAGGGCGCTCTTGAGAATCTTGTAGCTCTTCTCCCCCGGCTCGAAGGAGAGGTCGTCGCAGAAAAGGATGAAACGGAAGGGCTGGTCCTGAATGCGGCTGAAGATGTCGGGGAGAAACGGCAGGTCGTCCTTGTCGATCTGGATAACGCGCAGCCCCTGCGGGGCGTAGGTGTTGAGCAGGGCGCGGATCAGCGACGACTTGCCGGTGCCGCGTGACCCCCAAAGCAGGGTGTTGTTGGCCGGGTAGCCCTTGAGGAACTGGCGGGTGTTTTCGACCACGGCCCGTTTCTGCTCGTCAATTCCCAAAAGGTCATCGAGGACGATGGGGTCGAGATTCGGTGCCGGTTCGAGATAGCCGGCCAGCGAGTGGCGCCGCCAGTTGGCGGCGATGCAGCGGTTCCAGTCGATCTCGGCGACGGGTTTTGGGAGCATCGGCTCGACGGCGGCGAGCACCCGCCGCAGCCGTTCAACCAGGTCGGGATCAAGGGGCATGAAGAGCCTCCAGCCGTAAGATGGTCACCGGCCAGTTATGCCGGCAGGTCATCATACCGCCAACGATGAGGCAAAGACAAGACGTTGGGCAATTAAACGCAGTTTTCCGGGCGCTTCCGCCGTCAAGTCTCGGATGACTGTTGTCCATCATTTTTCCGGTATACTTGGGCCAGGCGGAACCCTTTTGGCCGTCGCTGCAGCCGAGGAGAAGAGAAATGGATAAAAAATCGAAAGCCGCCGCAACGTACAATACCTGTACCGGTCCCCAGCAGCACCGAGACCATCTCTGCCACCTGATGGAAAAGGGGCTGACCGGGGAGGTTCGCCGGCGCTCCGACCGTCCGGCCTATCTTTGCGCCAACTGCGGTGCCCGGGCCAACGAAGCGGTCGATCTTTGCAATCCCGAATCGCTCAAGCCTTGAGCCCGGCCGGATTCAGATGGAATAGAAAAGCCGCGCCTTTTCGATGCCAGGGCGGCGAGGCGGCACGACAACAGGCGGACCGGAAGGTCCACCTGTTGTCGTGATGGTCTTCAATCCCTGGGCAGGTGCCTATTTCGGTTTGGCTGTCCGCAGCACAGGGTAGTACTGGGTGAAGATCAGGTCCTGGGCAGCGCTCTTCTGGTGGCAGGGGCTGCACGCCTCGGTCGGCTGCACCTTGGCGGTCGGCAGCAGCGATTTTCCGTCCGCAGCGTCGAAGCTGAAGTAGCCCCAGTTGCCGGGCTCGTTGGCAAAGCGCACCGAATTTTTGACGGAAACCGCCAAGCCGATGAATTCACCGGGGAAGTAACCATTGCCGCTTGCCCCCATCTTCGCTCCGACGCTAACCAGTTCCTTGACAATCACTGTGCCGTCGCGGAATTTGCCGGTTTCCTGGTATTGTTTGAAGCTGCCCGGATCGATGTAGACGTGGTGGAACTCGGGGAAGGCGGCCTTGCCGCCGTTCATGTCGTTTGGGGTCACCGGGGCGCCGACAAATACCCACTGGCGATAACCTTCCGGCAAGGCGAGATTCCCCTGCGCGTCGAAGCTGGCCACCCCGAGCACTCCCTTCTCCTTGGCCACATCCTTGATGATGTCCATCATCTCTTTTTCCGCGGCTGCCGCAGGTCCAGCGGCCATGCCGAGGACCACAACCAGAATGGCGCTCAGGGTGAAAAGCTTGCACTGCAGAGATTGCCTGGTCATTTTGCACCTCCCTTTTGACGGATTGGCGGGACGCGCCCCGCAACGGAACGATTACAAGTGAAGCAGCAAATTGGCATCCGTCAAGGGGTCCGTCGAGACCGCGTGAGGTCCATTGCGGGGAGAACGCTAAGCTCGGTTTTGCCCTGCGCGGGTTGCTTGGCGCCCCGTCACACATGGTTTCGTTTGCCCTGACATTCGCCGGTCCTCTTGCCGAAAGCTAACTGCCGGGCGGTTTCTCCCCATGGTTGTTTTGTTGAGTGGCAAAGATGCCCTGCCCGGTGAAAATCCCCTGGGCCGGCATTCGGGTTGACAGCCCTGGCCCGCTCGGGTTATCAAGGGGATATATCCCAACGCGGAAAGGAAGATGTGCATGATCCGGGCTGACCAGGGGGACATCGTCAAGGTGCATTATACCGGCCGGCTGGCCGACGGAACGGTGTTCGACGCCTCGCCGGCGGACCGCCCGCTCCATTTCATCATCGGCAAGGAAGAGGTCATCCCCGGCTTTGAGGCGGCGGTGACCGGCATGTACCTGGGCGAGAAAAAAAGCGTGACCATCCCGGCCGAACAGGCCTACGGGCCGCACCATGAGCGGCATGTCGATACGGTGGAGCGCAGCCGGCTGCCCGCCGGCCTCGAGCTGCAGGTCGGCCGGCAGCTCGAGATCACCTGTGCGGATGACGAACGGCTGCTGTTGCTGGTCACCGCTCTGACCGAGACGACCGTCACCCTCGACGGCAATCACCCGCTGGCGGGCAAGGATCTGCACTTCGACATCGAGCTGCTGGCGGTCGACAAGAAGCCGCCGGTCTGAGCTGACAGGTGGCGACCACCCTGCTCGAAGAGGTGCGCGCTGCCTGCGCCGAGGTTGCGGGGTCGGCCCGGCAGGTGCGGATCGACGAGGAGGCTATCCCTCGCTATGCGGCTGCCCTCGACCCGTTGCGGCTCGCCTTGCCGGAAATGGACCCCACCTGCCACTACCTGAGGCACGCCGAGGCGACCCTCGCCTTTCTGCTCACCCTCGAGGCAGTCAACTTCGGTTCCGGCTATTTCCCCGCCATCTTCGCCCGTCAGGAACAATCCGGCTTCCTCACCGTCGCCGCCGCCCTCACCGCGCATTTCGAGAGGCATGGCCCGCTTACCGCCGCTGAACTTGCCCGCTTGAACAGCGATGACTGTGCCCGGATCTTCGGTTTTGACCCGGCCAGCCCGGCCGCCGGCGAGCTGCTCGCCGAATTTGCCGCCTCCCTCAGCCAGCTCGGCATTTTCGTCCTGGACGGCTACGGCGGCGATTTCAGCCGCCTGGTGGCGACGGCCGGCGGCTCGGCCGAACGGCTGGTCGGCCTGCTTGCCGCCATCCCCTCCTTCGCCGATATCACCTGCTGGCGGGGGCGGCGGGTCCCCTTCTACAAGCGGGCCCAGCTTGCCGCTGCCGATCTGCATATCGCCTTTGGAGGCGCGGGTGCAGGCAACTTCGCCGACATCGATGCCCTGACGATCTGTGCCGACAACCTGGTGCCGCACGTGCTTCGCTGGGATGGCATACTGCACTATGCCGATGAACTGGCGGCGCGCATCGACGGCGGCGAACTCCTGGCGGCCGGCTCGGAGGAGGAAGTGGAGATCCGCGCCGCCGCCGTCCACGCCGGCGAGCTGCTGGTGGCGGAGCTGCGACTTAGCGGCCGGCCGGTCAACGCCCTGCAGCTCGACAACGCCCTCTGGTACCGCGGCCAGCAGCCCTTCTACCGAATGCGTCCCCGGCACCGGACGCGGACCATTTTCTACTGAGCAGCCAGCCGGTCATGGCGCCCCTGTCGAGACTCTTTTCTGCGCCGGGGAAAGGCTTGACCCAGGATCGGGAATAGCGCAAAATCGAACGTGTTCAGAGGCATGTTTTTACGGAACCAGTGGACTGAGAAAAACTTTACGCAAATCAGCTGGCGAAAGCTAAGGAGACTCACCGATGCAATGGCTCAAATCCCGGCGTCTGCATTATCTGGCCGGGGCAACCGCGATACTGCTGTTCACCCTGGCGCTTCTGCGCCTTATCTTTTTGTTCGGCTTCTCTGGTATCGATCTTCGCACGACCGACAGTGTCGCCTTGTTGAAGACCCTGGGGGTCGGTCTGCGCTTTGACCTGCGGTTGGCTCTGCTGATCGTGCTGCCGATGGCCCTGCTGTGCTATCTGCCGGTCTGGAACATGCTCGGAAGCCGCCTCGTACGCTATCTCGGCAAGGCATACCTGGCCGTATCGCTGCTGGTTGTCGGCCTGATCTATGTCATTGATTTTGGCCATTACAACTATCTGGGCACGCGGATCAATGCCACTGTGCTGCGTTTTGCCGGCGATGCGGACATTTCCACTACCATGCTCTGGCAAAGCTATCCAGTGGTGTGGATCACCCTGGGCTGGTTGGGCGGCTGTGCAGCCGTCCTGCTCGCCCTGGTTTCGCTTGAACGGGTCACGCTTGCTCGCCGAGCGATGCCCATCTCACGGAAGTCCGTGGCCTTCGGCAGTGTCTTGATGGTTGCTCTGCTTTTTTTCGGCGTGATGGGGCGGGTCAGCGATATCAATATCATGAACCCCATTCCCCTGCGCTGGAGCGATGCCTTCTTCTCGGGTGATCGGCAACTGGCCGCAGCGGGTTTGAATCCGGTCATCTTCCTCTACGACACGCTGCTGCTTCCGCAGAAGCCCTACAACCGTGAAAAGGTTGCGGAATATTACGATACGATGGTCGATTACCTGGGCATCGACAAGCCGGACCGGCAGGGGTTGAATTTCGCCCGGCACATCGGCCCTCAGCCTCACCGGCTGCAGCTCGAGCGGCCGCCGAACGTGATTTTCGTCATGCTCGAGTCGCTCGGCGCCAGCCGGGTAGGCGCCTACGGCAACCCCCTGCGGCCGACCCCCAATCTCGATGCGATCGCCGCGGAAGGCTGGTTCTTCCGACATTTCTATGTGCCGGTGGTGAGCACGGCGAAGACGGTGTGGGCCAGCATCACCGGCATTCCTGATGTCTCCCGGGAGGAAACGGCGACGCGAAATCCGCTGATTACCCGTCAGCACACCCTGATCGACGCCTTTGCGGGTTATCGCAAACTGTATATGATCGGCGGCAGCGCCGGCTGGGCCAATATGAGCGCTCTGATCCGCGAGAGCATCGCGGGGATGGAGCTTTACGAGGAAGGCTACTGGCAGTCGCCCACTGTCGATGTGTGGGGCATCTCGGATCTGAATCTGTTCAAGGAGACGGACCGCATACTGCGCGACATTCCGCCGACGGAGCCCTTCTTTGCCTATATCCAGACGGCCGCCAATCATCGGCCCTTTACCATTCCCCGGGACAATGACGATTTCAAGACGGCCGAGTTGCCGCTCGAAGAGGTGCGGAAGTGGGGCTTTCGTTCAGTCGAGCAGTTCAATGCCGTGCGTCTGCTCGACTACAACATCGGTCGATTTCTCCAGATGGCTCGCGAGGGCGGCTATTTCGACAACACCATTTTTGTGTTCTTCGGCGATCACAACAACCGGATCACCACGATTCCCCACATGCCGCCGGCCTTCGAACTGTTCCTGGAAAGCAACCACGTTCCGCACATAATTTATGCACCGGCGCTGCTCGAGCCGCGGGTGATTGACGAAGCGGTCAATCTGGTTGACGTTCTGCCCACCGTCGCCGGTCTGCTGGGGCTGGAATACACCAACCGGACCATGGGGCGCGATCTGCAGCTCTCTTCCCAAGGCCGCGACCGGGTGGTGCCGCTGGTGCTGGTGGAGGGGAGCTTGCCGGTCATTGGAGCGGTGACCAGCGAATACCTGGTCAAAATGAACTTCGACGGCAGCGAGCCTTCTCTGCACGATCTGAAGTCCAACTCGCCTATGGAGGATGTATCCGGACGCCATCCCGAAGAGTTCGAGCGGCTCAGGAAGCTGGCATACGGTGCCTATGAAACCTCGCATTTCTTGCTGTACGACAATGTAAGAAAATGAAGGGTCGCTGAACGGCACTGACGAATTCTTGCAGCAGAGCTCAGGGAGCTGAGAAGGAGTGCCTGGCACCGGGCGCGGGCGCGAAGGAAGGTTCAGAGTGCTCGGGTGCCGGCTGGGGCCCGCAAAACATTAAGAATACATAACCATTCAAAATATAAAAGAAATCTAACTGGACATCGAGTCTCCTCCCCCGCGATAATGCCGACCTGAGAAGTTCCATGGTTCAGCAGGACGGGTGTTTTACCCGCCGGTGGGGAGGCTGTTATGGTACAGAAAATCAAGGTCGCAGTCGGCAAGAGCCCCTTTTCGCTTGTTCTGGCGCTTCTTTTCAGCAGTGCCTTTTTTTCCTCGGGTTTTCGCCCGGAGACGGTCGGCTCTGACCAGATGACCCGGCATCTGCTCCTCTCCGGCGCCATGTTCCTGCTGCAGTTCGTTGCCTTCTACCTGTTCTCCGCCTCGGTGCGCCAGCACCTCGCCGGCGAGCGGAGGAATCTGGACGGCGAACAGGTCAGTGGCCTGCTCCTCTGGTTCTTCATCCTCTATAAGGAAGGGATCAAGACCATCGTCGGGGTCAGCCTGACTCTCGGTTGGCTGGCCGGACTCCTGTTCATCGCCGAGCACTGCCGCGAGCAGTTCATCCTGGTGTCGGCGCTGCTCGGCGTCGCCTTGTCGGCCCTGGCGTTTCTGCCCGCCTTTTTCTTCTCCTCTCTGCTCGATCACATCCGCTATCCCCAGAAGGGCTGATCCCCGGTATCCCTGTGTTGACATCCGGAGCCGGCAGCCTGCTGCCGGCTTTTTTAGGTCTTTTCCCTGCCAGGTCTGTCAGGCACCCCCTTGCTCGCCACGCGTTTCCCCCCTTTACTCCGCCTGACGAACATGGGACAATTCCGGTTGTGGACAGTCATCCCAAACATCCGACAGGGCAGGAGCGCATGAGCAAAGACGACATGGAAAACAACGAGGCTGCCGACGAGGAGAGCTTCGCCGACCTTCTGGCGAAAAGCTTCGTGGAGGCCGGCCGGCTCGAACCGGGGCAGAAGGTCGAGGCGACCGTCCTCAAGATCGGCGGTGAGTGGGTTTTTGTCGATATCGGCCAGAAGGGCGAAGGGGTTGTCGACAAGAAAGAGCTGCTCGATGCCGATGGTCAGCTGAGAGTGGTCGAGGGGGACCGCATCCCGGTTTACTTCCTCTCGTCGCGCGGCGGCGAGATGCGTTTTACCGCCCGCGTCGGCGGCGATGCCGGTTCTGGTCAGCTGGAGGAAGCCTGGCGCGGCGGCATTCCGGTCGATGGGTTGGTGGAGAAGGAGGTCAAGGGGGGCTTCGAGGTAAAGGTCGCCGGCCGCCGCGCCTTCTGCCCCCACTCCCAGATCGCCCTGCGCGGCGGCACTCCAGAGGAGTTCGTTGGCCGACATCTCTCTTTCCGCATTGCCCAGTACGGGGAAGGGGGGCGCAACATCGTGCTCTCCCGTCGGGCTTTGCTCGAGGAAGAGCGTGCCCGGCAGAAGGAGGCACTCAAGGGCACCCTCAGGGAGGGCCAGACGCTGCGTGGCACGGTGACCCGGATCCAGGACTTCGGCGCCTTCATCGACATCGGCGGGATTGAGGGACTGCTCCCCATCTCCGAGGTCGGCTGGGGGCGGGTGGAGGACATCCGCGATCGCCTGCGGGAAGGCCAGGAGGTGGAGGTCGTGCTCAAGGCCATCGACTGGGAGCGCGACCGGTTCACCTTCAGCCTGCGCGAGACCTTGGCCGACCCCTGGCAAGAAGCGGCGCGCAACTACCCCGAAGGCTCCTGTCACCGGGGCAAAGTCTCGCGGCTCGCCCCCTTCGGCGCCTTCGTCACCCTCGAGGAGGGGGTGGACGGGCTGCTCCACATCTCCAGGCTCGGTGCCGGCCGGCGGCTCAGCCACCCTCGCGAGGCGGTGAAGGAGGGGGAGGTGCTGGAGGTGAAAATCGAACAGGTCGACCGGGAAGCCCGGCGCATCTCCCTCTCCCTGGCCGAGGTCAGCCGGGCCCAGGAAGAGGAGGAAAAGACCTTGGCAGATTTCCGCCGCCAGGCCGATTCGGCTCCGCAGGGGATGGGGACGCTGGGTGATCTGCTCAGGGCAAAGCTGGAGCAGAAGGGGAAGAAGCGCTGAGCGGCGCCCGTTTGTCATGAACGACATCGTCTATCAGTACCGGCAACTGCTCGCCGCCGTCGACGCCTGGTTTGCTCGCTGCCAGTCCCTGCCAGGCGGGGGGACGGGGTGTCGGGGCTGTGCCGAATGCTGCCGGGGGCTCTTCGACATCACTCTGCTTGACGCGACCATGCTGCAGCAAGGCTTCGACTGCTTGCCGGAGGAAACCCGCGAGCAGGTGCTGGAGAGGGTGCGACCTATCCTTGACCGCCTGCAGGCTCGGTTCCCGGGATTTACCCAGCCCTATCTCCTCACCGGCCTTCCGGTTGAGCAGTTTCCCCTTTCAGGAGAAGAAGAGACCCCCTGCCCTTTACTGGACGCCGCCGGTCGTTGCCTGCTCTATGAGCATCGGCCCTTGACCTGCCGTCTCTACGGCTTGCCGCACATCGATTTTTCCGGCGAAGTTTTTCTCGACGAGTGGTGCCGCCGCAGCCTGGGCGACTGCGACCCGCTGGCGTTACACGAGCTGCGCTGGGAATTTCGCCGCGCCTTCGCCGAAGAGGGGCGTCTCCTGCGGGAGTTGGCTGTTCGCCTGGGGTTGCCGATCGTCGACGATCTCGACACCTTCATTCCTGCCGCCCTGTTGATCGACTTCGACCGCCTGAAAGCGCAGTAGCGTGGGCCTGGATATTTTCGATTGACAATGTATTTATTGAATATATAAAATACAATATATTCTGGTCGATGGTCGTCCGGATAAAGAAGGGAGTGGGATATGCAGGTTTCCGAACAGGCAAAAGAGAAGCTGCAACAGCTTCTGGACAAGAATCCGGGCAAGTGTCTGCGGGTGGTTTTTGAAGGTTTTGGCTGAGGCGGACCCCGTCTGGGGTTGGCTCTGGATGAGCCAAAGGAATCAGAGACTGTTGAAAAGATTGGCGGGCTGGACTTTGTCGCCGAAGCGCATGTGCGACCCTTTATGGCCGGTCAGAGTATCGAATATATGCGCAACTGGCGAGGCGAAGGTTTCGCCATCCAGCCGGCCGCCGGTGGCTGTTGCTGACGCCTGGAAACAAATAGCTAAACAGCGAAAGGACCCGCAGGCGCAGGTCCTTTTGTTGTTCAGGTCCTCCTTCCCCCTACTCCATTCCCGTCTCGTAGTTGAACTTCGAGGTTCCTGAGACCTCCCGCCCTTGTTTGAGCGCCTCCAGGACGTGCTTTCCACGAGGCGTGAAGGGCCCCACGTGCGAAAGGTCGACAGCGAATGCGCCGCACCCCATTGCTGCCAGTTCGTTCAGGTGCCCGAGGAGGGAGAAGTCGCTATCGGCGGTGAGCACGGTGAGTCCCGAACGTCCATCGACCCGGTAGGCCTCGCCGCGGTCGGAAAGAACGGGGCTGTCGGCCCGCACGCCCCGGATCGGGATGCGCGAGGTGATCAGGGGAACGGGACCATAGACGGTCAGCGCCGTTTCGATACCGGCATCCCGTCGCAGAAGCTCTCCCAGGTTTTCCCGGTCGTCCTCGATGTAGAGGGTCGCCTCGGCGAGGCCCATCTCCCGCCAGCCGAGAAGCGCCTGGCTGTTGAGGGAAAAGAGGCGGTAACCGGCGGACAGGTGCAGGCCGTCGAGTCCGTCGAAGAGGGGGAAATGCCCCAGGTTGTTGAGGCGGAAGCTGCGGAACCCCCGCTCGACCAGCTGCCGAACCGCTTCGCGAAAGTGGCGCCACTGGTCGTCGAAGATAATGAAGGGGAGGTCCCAAAGCACCTGCTCCTCCCGACCGCGCAGGCGGCGGCCGAGGTGGTCGAGGCCCTGGACGTTGGCGGCCGAGAGCGGGACCAGCAGCCGGTCGATGCCCGGGTCGCTGAGGATATGGGCGTCGCGCAGGTCGCGGATCGCCAGGGTGACCTGGCGGCTGGCGGCGGCCCGAACCGGGAGGGCGGGAAGCAGATCAGCCAGGGCCTGACGGCGATGCTCCTCCTGAACAGTCTTCTGTCTAGTCGCCACCGCCTGGGCCAGTGCCCGGTAGAAGTCGCGGCGCACCTCCTTGAGGCGACTGGGGGGAATGACCACCGCCGGCAGCTCGGGAGCCGAAAGCTCCGCCAACTGGAACGGCTCGTCGGCCGTGCGGGCAAAGACCCCCCGCAGGGTTTCGGCGGAGAGCGGCCGATCGCTGGCGGCGAAGGTCTCGACGGGATAACTCCGCTCCAGGCTGATACCGGCGCTTTCGCCGCTGATGACCAGGGTCGCGTTGGCGAGGGCGACCGTCAGGTTGACCGGGGTCGGAATTGCGGCGGCTGTCCCCAGCTTGCGCCGGCAGGCCGCTTCACTCATGGTGAAGGCCTGCTCGGAGGAAACCTTGAAGACGGTGTCGCCGACCCGGAACTGGCCGCGAAAGGGGGAGGGGACGCTCACCTGGGTGCCGCCCTGGGCCACCATGGCCGGGCGGCGACCGAGGAGAATCTCCTTGACGGTAAAGGCGGTGCCGGCCTGATCGCTCTTCGGCTGGACGCGCAGGCGGTCGCCGACGTGCAGGCGGTCGCGGGTCTTGAAGCTGATGGTGCCATCGTGGACGGCCGAGACCTCGCCGAGAAAGCGGCCGGTCGCTCCCTTGAGCGACGGGATGGCAATGTCGGTGGGGACGGTGCCGGGCAGAAAGCCCTTGGTCGGCAGCCGGCCGAAGGAGAGCTTGAGCCGCTCCTTGGCCTCCCGCACCGCCTCGCCGCGCTGCGCCGGCGGGGCGTCGAGGACCTGGCGGTAGGCGCCGACGACGCTCGCCACGTATTCGGCGCTCTTCATCCTGCCTTCGATCTTGAAGCTGGTCACCCCGGCGGCCGTCAGGTCGGGGAGCAGGTCGATCGCCGAGAGGTCGTTGGTCGAGAAGTAGTAGCCGTCCTGCTGCCGGTAACTGTAGCGGCGGCGGCAGGGCTGGGCGCAGCGGCCGCGGTTGCCGCTCTTGCCGCCGAGCCAGGAGGAGAAGTAGCACTGGCCGGAGAAGGAGAAGCAGAGGGCGCCGTGAACGAAATGTTCCAGCTCGAGGCGGGTGGTCCGCCGCAGGGCGGCGATCTCGGCGAGGCTGAGTTCGCGGGCGAGCACGCCGCGGGTGAATCCCATCCGCTCGAGCATCTGCACGCCGGCGGCGTTGTGCACGGTCATCTGCGTCGAGGCGTGCAGCTCGAGGCCGGGAAAGTGCCGGCGGGCCAGTCGCCAGACGGCCAGGTCCTGGAGGATGACGGCGTCGACCGCCATCGCCTCGAGGGCCCCGAGGGTCTCTACGAGCTGCGGCAGCTCCCGCTCCTTAACCAGCGTGTTCAGGGTCACATAGACCTTGCGGCCGAGTCCGTGGGCGTAGGCGATCAGGCGCTCCATCTCGGTGGTGCTGAAATTCTTCGCCTTGGCGCGGGCTGAGAACTCCTTGAGTCCGGTGTAGACGGCATCGGCCCCCCCCTCCATGGCGGCGAAGAAGGACTCAAGGCTTCCGGCGGGGGCAAGAATCTCGGGCTTGGTGAAGGTTGGTGGGTTCATGGCGGTCCAAAAAAGCGGCCGGGTGGACAACCCGGCCGTGTCAGTAGCGTGAGACTGCAGGATAGCACGGAGGCGGAGCAGGAATCAACCGAGGAATCGGGGTGTTAGCGATAGCAAACGGCTTAGAACGATGTTATTATTGTGCGGACCCCCTCCAAGGAGATCGCCATGCCTTTTGCCCCGCCTCCTGAACAGCTCCTCGACCAGCCGGAGATGGAACTGATGGAACTCTTCGGCCGGATGCGTTCGCTGGCAACCGGCGCCGGCTTCACCGGCACCCTGCCCGCGCTCTGGCAGTGCTCCGACGAGAGTCAGGCGATCAAGAAGGCACTCTTCGGCTACGTCTTCGACTGTCCGGTTTTCAACCTCGGCCGGGTGGGGGCCCTGCTCGATCCGACCCGGCTGGGACCGGCTTCGCACCACGGCCATGACCTGGTGATCCTTGGCGGCAGCCATATCGGCAGCCATGAAGAAGAGGGCATCGGCTACGTCGAACGGATCCACGGTAAGGTGGCTCCTTGCTGCGGCAAGCTGCTCTCGGTTCTCGACGAATACCTGCAGCTCTACCGGCGTGCCAGTTCGCTGCTTGCCTTGTTCCGCGAAGGTGACGAACTCAGGGTCGAAATCCCCTACAAGTACCTCTTTCGCAAGCCCCCGTCCGATTCGGCGCGCATTCACCTCCAGTTGAACCGACTGGTTGAAGGCGAGACGCTGCGCGATTCGAGCCACGGCAAGATCTATCGCCTCCATCCAGCCTTCGCCGCCCGGCATGCGCGGGCCATCGCCGCCCTGGATTGCTCGCCGCGCCCCATAGGTTCTTTGCTGGAACCGGAGACTTTCCGGTTCAGCAAGCGCCTCGACAAGGAGAGCTTCGACCCCCTGATCATGCTGGAGGTTTCCATTTTCGACTTTCTGCCGGACGTCGTCACCTCGCCCCGCCCGCACCGACGCCTCTCCGACGTCAACACCTGGCGCCAGTTCCACCGTCTCGCCTCCTACCTTACCGATACCTTCGACAGCGGCGAGCGCAACATCCTCGTTGTGGCCGGCTTGACCCTCGACCAATCCATCCGGCGCAACACCTTCATCCCCCAGTTCGGGTTCTGGATGGAGCAGGGCCGGGCCCTGCAGGCCCGCTACTTCGGCCCGCCGGAGATCAACGAGTTGCTGCTGAGGCAGGAAGCCTACCGGCCCAGCCGGACTTTTCTGGAGTACGCGGGAGTGAAGAGGTAGGGGCGCATTGCATGCGCCCACAATAACGCGAAAACGGGTTCACCGCATGGGCGCACAACAGTGCGCCCCTACAATGCCCGAGGGTCGGTTATCCCAGCATTCCCCTGTCCGCCAGGCTCACATAGTCGCCGCTGCCGATGATGATGTGATCGAGGACGCGTACGCCCATCAGCTCGCCGGCTTCCCGCAGGCGGGTGGTGATTTCCAGGTCCTCGCGACTGGGGGTGGGATCCCCGGAAGGGTGGTTGTGGACGAAGAGGACGGCGGCCGCCGAGTCCCGCACCACCGGCGCGAAAACTTCGCGGGGGTGGACGATGCTGGCGGTGAGGCTCCCTTCCGAAACCTGCACCTCACGCAGCACCCGGTTCTTGCTGTCGAGCAGCAGGGCGAGAAAAACCTCCTTGCGGCGGTCGCGCAACCGTTCGTGGTAATGCCGAAAAACCTCGGCCGAGGAGGTGAAACGGTCGCCCGGGCGCAACGCCTCGGTAGCGAAGCGCCGGGCGATCTGGAAGACGGCCAAAAGTTCCGCCGCTTTTGCCGGGCCGATGCCGCGGAGCTCACAAAGCTCGCCGATGGTGGCGCCGGCCAGCTGCCGCAGCGAGCCGAAGCGTGTCAGCAGCATCCGGCCATGGTCGAGGGCGCTGGTCTGGGATGCGGCGTCCCCCGTCCGCAGGATCAGGGCAAGCAGCTCGGCGTCGCTCAGGGCTTCCGCCCCGTGGTTGAGCAGTTTCTCCCGGGGCCGCTCGGCCTCGGGCCAGTCCTTGATCCTTCGCATTTCCCCCTCCTCGTCAGGCGGCGGTGCCGCCGAACCCTATTGTTTGTAGCTGCAGCAGAAAAAGCAGAGGACCGGCCTGATGGCCGGTCCTCTGCTGGTGACGTCCGCCGGATGGGCTATTTCGCCGGCGTCTCGGGCTCTTTGAGCGGGCTGCCCCAGAAGGTGCCGAGCATCCGCTTGTCGCTCTCGCTGAGAACGGCGCCCCGCTCCAGCATGCGCTGCTGGATCTTCTCCAGATCCTGCCGTTTTTTGATAGCAATATCGACCCGTTCACGGGTGTGGCAGACCGTGCATTTGGTATCGATGACCCGCTGGAACTCATCCATCCCGCGCATGCGGTGGGCACCCAAGTCCTCGACCGCTACCGCGGCGAAAGGAGGCAGCGACAAAAAGAGGCAGAGCGTGAAAAGGGCAAAACTCTTGAGCATCTGCCTACTCCCGGACAAAGATGTCGATGTCCGTTTCATGCACCATCGCCATCAGGTGGGCATACTCGGACTCGATCAGAGCGTAATGGTCGCGGGTCTCCTTGACCATTTTTTCGAAGACGGCCCGAACTGCCGGGTCAACGATGTGGGAAGCGGTCAGGGCGAGGTTCTTCGCCAGGTCTTCCTCCTCGCGCAGGGCGATTTCCATCGCCTTGCGCTCATGCGTGCTCTCGTCGAGGGCCTTCTGAAGTTCCTTGAGCATGACCGAGTCGGGATGGGGCGGGGTCGCCATGAACTGCTCGAAGCTGCCGAGGTCACCCCCCTGGTAGAGATGGAAGAAATGGCTGGCGTGTTCGCGCTCTTCGCTGGAGAGCAGGGTGAAGACCTTTTTGCCCCGCGGATTTTTGGTGATCTCGGCCGCCCGCTTGTAGAAGTCCATGACGTTCTTTTCGGTCTGGATGGCCAGTTTGAGAGCTTCCTGCAATTTGAATTCCTGCGGCATGGGGTGCTTCCTCCTTCGGTTTGTTATGAGGCAGGGAAAATGTTTACGTTTTGAAAAGTATTACCGAAGGTCGCCGCATGTCAACATTGCCGGCGCGAAAACCGGCAGCGCAGCGGTCGGAAGCGAACTACCTCGCCGCGGTACCCGCCAGGGCGAGCTTGTCGCTGATGTTGTTCTTCAGCCAGTTCGGATCCCACCACTCGAGCGGGTTGACCTGCTGGCCGGCGATCAGCACGCTCAGATGCAGATGGTCACCGCCGGCCATGCCGGTGGCGCCGGTGCGGCCGACGATCTGCCCCTTGCTGACGGTTTCGCCCTTCTGGACAGACATCTGGCTCAGGTGGCCGTAGAGGGTCTGCAGACCGAGCCCGTGGTCGACGACGACGCAGTTGCCGTAGATGCCCAGCTCATCGGCGAAGACTACCGTCCCGGCGTTGGCAGCCGGTACCGGGGCCTGGGCGGTGGACGCGAGGTCGATGCCGAGGTGGGTCTGCCGGTCGATGGCCTGGCCGGCGTGGTAATAGGTGCGGGCCTGGGCAAAAAAGCCGGGAACGGCGGCGTTGGGCTGGCGCATGAAGACCCCGTCCCACAGCGGTTGCCCGGCGGTCTGCTGGCCGAAGTCGAGCAGAGCGCTGGTGTTCTGCTGCCGCATCTCCCGGTTGACCTTCAGGAAGAGTTCCACGGGATCGGTAACGGCGGGATAATAGTGCTGGAAGTCGGGAACGATTTTCGTTTCCAGAAACTTCTGGCTTACCTCGATGCGGTCGGTGGGGAAGGGTTTCGGGTTGAGGTGGTAGTAGATGCCGGCCAGCCGCTCATTGCCGGCCGCGTCGGTCGCCAGCACCTTAGGCACGAAGGTCGCGGGATTCATGTCGTAGGGGAAGGCGAAGAGGCAGATGTAGGTGCCCGAAGACTGACGGTGGCCGGGGAAGAACAGCCCGCCGACCGTCACCCCGGTTTTCTCCACCGGCTCGGAGATGGTGTAGACGACGAGGCCAGCGCCCCCCTGATTGATGTTGTGGGCGGTGCTCAATATCGTCACTGCCGGCGGCTTGTTGTCATAATCGAACTTGAGTATCTTCTCGTTCGAGTTGCCTGCGCCAAAGCGAAACGGCGAATGGTCGACGGCGGTGATGCGCACCTCGAAGGAGCCTTCCTGCAGACTCGTTCCGCCAAAATTGACGGTTTCATCTGCCGCGGCGGTGCCGGCGGTGAAATCACGGGCAACCACCTCGCTGGCTTTTTCCCCCTGGACAACCGTGATCCGCAGGCTCTTGAGTCCAGCACCGGCGTCGGCCAGCCGGACGGTCAAAGGACGGCGGGCGGAAACCGGACCCGTTTCCGGATTCGCCTCGATGCCGGGGGCCGTGGTATCACGGAAATAGACGAAAACCCCAGCGCCGAGGGCGCCGAGCAGGATGAGCAACAGCAGCAGTTTACCCTTTTTCACGGATCATTCTCCCGGAAAGAAAAAACCGGAGGCCGCAAGCGGGGACTCCGATCTGGTTTGATACGAAAGTGGCGACAAAATATCACGAAAGCGGTTGCCGGGCAACGGCGAAAAAGGGATTCACTCCCAGTGATCCTTGCCCCGCCGGCGCAACACGATGACTTCGATGCGCCCCTGGTCATTGACCAGGGAGGTGAGCAGCCAGCTTACCACGCTGATCACCAGCGAGCCGAAGACGGCGGACCAGAACCCCTGAACATGAAAACCACTGATGATGCTCGAGGTCAGCAGCAGCAGCAGGGCGTTGACGACAAAGGTGAAGAGGCCCAGGGTCAGCAGGTTTATCGGCAGGGTGAGCAGGATCAGGACGGGACGGAAGAAGGCATTGAGTATGCCGAGAACGGCCGCGGCGAAAAAGGCCGCAAAAAAACTGCTCACCTCGATCCCTTCGAACAGGTAGGCTGCGGCCAGAATCGACAGGGTCAGAATCAGCCAGCGGATGAAAAGCCCTTTCATGTTTATCTTCCTTCGCTAA
>DASPGW010000286.1 GCA_035620395.1 Desulfuromonadales bacterium
CAGCGAGGTCGGGATGAAGAGACCCCCCTGGTGTTCCGTCACCAACGGCAGGAAATCGGCGAAAATGAAGGCGGCGGCGGTGACCAGCGCCCCGAGGATGAGAGTCGGGACATAGCCGATCAGCGGTTCGATCTCGCGCCGGATGCGCACCTCGCGAATGGCCCGCAGCAGCAGCCAGGGGATGAATATCCCCTTCAAGGCCAGGGCGCCGACGCCCAGCAGCAGCGCGTGGCCGGAAAAACCGTGCGTGAGGACCGGCAGCAGGGCCAACAGCGCCCCCTGTATAGCCACGGCGCGGATGCAGGCGGCCAGCCGGGCACTGCCGAGGGTGAAGAAATTCAGCAGGATGACCAGCAGCAGGCACAGATTGCTCAGACCAAACATAGAGCTACGATCTCCGGTGGTTTGGTTAACTGTTTGCTGTTATCGCAGCACCAATACAAGGGCAAATATCGAAACCAGAGTGGTGCCGATCAGTATCTGCGGAATCCGCACCAGCCTCAGGCGGGCCATGATCGACTCCACCACGCCGATGAGCAACGCCAGCAACAGCATCCCACCCAGAAAGACCATGGCATCGAGCCACCACAAACCGGTCTGCCAGGGGAGCGCCAGCCGCACCACCAGTGCCCCGAGCACCATCAACTTGAGCGCTGCCCCGTAAAGAATCATGCCGAAGGCCGGGCCGCTGTGATCGAGAACCATCACCTCGTGGATCATGGTCAGTTCCAGATGGGTGTTGGGGTCGTCGAAGGGGATGCGTGAATTCTCGACCAGCAGGACGACCAGCAGACAGACCAGAATCAATCCCAGCGGCGCCGCTGCAGGCCCCTTCCAGGCCGCTTCCAGGTGGGGTCCCAGCAGCGAGTTCAGCGAGAGTTCCCCGGCCAGTCGCGCCAGGACCATCAGCGCGAAGAGGACGGTCGGTTCGGCCAGACAGGAGAAGGTCACCTCGCGGGCGGCGCCCATCCCTTCGAAACTGGAGCCGGTATCGAGGGCGGCAGCCGCGGTGAAGAAGCGGGCGAGGCCGAACAGATAGACGAACAGGATCAGATCCCCTTCAAAGGAGAGCGGCGCCGGCAGTGCTCCAAAGGGTACCAGCAGCGATGCCAGGACGGGCACTGTCAGCCCGACGACCGGTCCAGCCCGGAAGACCCAGGTGGTCGTGCGGCTGAACACGAACCCTTTGCGCCACAGCCGGGCCAGGTCCCAATAGGGCTGCAACAGCGGAGCGCCCACCCGCCCCCCGAACAGGGCCTTGGTCTTGACGATCACCCCCTGCAGCAGGGGAGCGAAAACCAGCAGCAAAACCAGGTGCAGCAGCAGTCGGCCCAGCATGTCCAATTCCTCTTCAGATGGTCGTTATCAGCAACAGCAGAACGCACAGCGTCACCGCGACGTAGAGCAGGTAAACGGCAACCAGCCCGTTCTGTACCCTGGCCCGCAGCCAGGTGAAGCCCCGGGCCACCCCCCGGCAGCCGGGGTAGAGCAGCCGGTCCAGTACGCTGTCGGGGGTGTCGCTGTGAAAATGTTCCGGGGCAGGGAATACATCCGTTACTTCGCCCCCCCGCCGCTCCGTGCGCAAGCCGAAGCGGAACAGCCCCACCAGGAAATCGGCAAAGGACGAGGCGGTGTATTGCATGCGCGGCCCGGGCAAGGCGTAGCCGCAGCCCCAGGTCGAAACAGCGGCAGGAGCCCCTCTGGCGCGACGCTGCAACCAGAAGCCGACGACCACGACTATCAGAATCAGTCCCCAGCCCATTCCCCCCACCCAGGCCAGAGGCGCCAGGGGCGCCGACAGGCTGCCCTCCCCGGTCCGGCCGCTCCAGTCGAGCGCGGCCCGCTGCAGCAGGGGCGCGACCGTCATCGGCAGCAGGCCGATCCAGACGCAGCAGGCCAGCAGCGGAAGCATCGCCAGGCGCATGCAGAGCGGGGCTTCGTGGGCCCGGGCGGCCTCGGCGCTGCGGGGCTCGCCGAGAAAGGCGATGCCGAACACCTTGACGAAACAGGCCAGCGCCAGGCCGCCGATCAGCGCCAGGGCGGGGGCGGCCAGCACCGCCAGATGCACGGTCAGCGACTCGCCCGCGAAGGCGTTGAAGGCGCCAAGGTAGATCAGCCACTCGCTGATGAAACCGTTGAAGGGAGGCAGGCCGCTGATCGCCACCGCGCCGCCCAGGAAAAAGATGCCGGTCCACGGCTGGCGCTTCAACAGCCCGCCGTAATGGTCGATCTCCCGGCTGCCAGTGGCGTGAATCACGGAACCGGCGCTGAAAAAGAGCAGGGACTTGAAGAGCCCATGGTTGATCACGTGCAGCAGCGCTCCGGCGATTCCCAGCAGAATCAGCGCCGGCAGCTCGAAGCTCCGCCCCAGCAGGGCGATCCCCAGACCGAGGGCGATGATGCCGATATTTTCCACGCTGTGGTAGGCGAGCAGGCGCTTGATGTCATGCTGGGCGAGGGCGAAAGCCACTCCGAAAATGCCGGAGACCACACCGAGCGCCAGAACGCTCCAGCCCCACCAGGGGGGGAGGTCGAAGAAAAATGAAGTCAGCCGCACCAACCCGTAGATACCGGTCTTGATCATCACCCCCGAAAGCAGGGCCGAGGCGTGGCTCGGAGCGGCCGCGTGGGCGCCGGGGAGCCAGATATGCAGCGGCATCAGCCCCGCCTTGAGACCGAAGCCGAACAGGCCGAGGAGAAAGATCGCGGCGCCCCCGCCGGCGGCCAGCGACTGCGCCGCAGGAAAAGTAAAGGAGCCGGAGAGCTGCTCCAGCAGGGCGAACATGGCGAACAGCGCCAGGGTGCCGGTGTGGGTAGCGACGAGGTAGATGAAACCGGCCCGGCGCGCCTCGATTTTCTCCCCCTCGGTGGTGATGAGAAAATAACTGGACAGGGCCATCACTTCCCAGGCCAACAGAAACAGCACGGCGTTGCGGGCGGTCAGCAAGGTGATCAGGGCGCTGCCGATCAAGCCGAAAAAGAGGCGGAATTTTCTCCCATTGTCCGGATGTTCCCGCTGCGGCCAGTAGCCGAGCCCGTAGACCGCCCCGCAGGCCAGAATCAGCAACACCGGCAACAGAAAGACTGCCGAAAGGGGATCGAGGCGCAGGGCCAGTTCGCCGCCGGGAACACTCCAGGGGAGGGTGACGGAATCCCCGCCCCGGCCCGACAGACCGCCCACCACGCCGGCCAGGCCGCAGCCCGCACCGAGCAGGACCAGAAAAGAGGCCGGTCTTTCACCGGCGGACCCTTGTCGGGACAGGAACAGACCCGGCACCCCCGACAGGGCGATCAAAACCGCGGCGGCAAGGACCAAGGGCATCATCCGCCCCCCCAACCGAGTTCAGCCAGGACGCTCCAGGCCATGAGCACGGCGCAGGCGAGGAAAACATAGAGCAGGTAAACCGGCAGCCGCCCCTGCTGCAGCCAGCGCAGACGAACACACCGGTCGGCGACCCGTTCAAACCCGGGCAGGAACCACCGGCCGAGGACCGGATCAAGACCGTGGTGAGCCAGCTTGACCACCCGCGGGAAAAGTCCGGTCACCGCCTCACCCGCCGCGGCCAGCCGCAGCCCCGCCGGCAGCAGATGGCTCTGGGTCAGTTCGGCAAACCCGTCGCCGGTATAGGCCATGCGCGCCGAGGGAAAAGAAAACCCGCACCCCCAGGTGCTGGTCCGGCTTTGAGGGCGGCAGCGCAAAAGCAGAATTAGTCCCAAGGTAGTCGCGGCCAGCGCCAGCACCAGCAAAGCCCCCCAATGCCCGACCTGCGATAGCGAGGCAAGGGCGGTAGCCAGCACCTCCGGAGCGACTGGCACCAATTGGCCGAGAGGAGCGGCAAGCAGGCCGACCGCCCACTGCGGACGCAGGCCGATGGCCAGGCAGGTCAGGAGCAGAATCAGCATGGGAACGATCATCTTCGGGCCGGATTCATGGGCATGGTGGGCGGACGCGCTGCGCGGCTCGCCGCAGAGAGCGATCCCCGCCAGGCGGGTGAAGGCCACCAGGGCCAGCGCCCCGGTCAGGCCGAGCACGCCGACCAGCAGCAAGGGAACCAGCCCGCCGAAGCCGCCGTTGACCAGGCCCGCCTTCAGCAGCCCGAGGTAGAGCAGCCATTCGCTGGCCAGCCCGTTGAAGGGCGGAAGGGCGGCGATGGCCAGACAACCGCCGATCAGCAGGCTTCCCGTCCAGGGCATCCGTTTGAGCAGCCCCCCCATCTGGTTCATGTCGCGGGTGCCGGTGCCGTGCAGCAGACTGCCGGCGCCCAGGAACATCAGCCCCTTGAACAGGGTGTGGTTCCAGATATGCAGCAGAGCCCCGGCAAAACCGAGCACGGCCAACAGCGGCTGGTCGTGCCGGGAAGCAAACAGGCCCAGGCCAAGGCCGAGGAAGATGATCCCGATGTTCTCGACGGTGGAGTACGCCAGGCAGCGTTTGACGTCCCGCTGCAATATGGCCATGGCGATGCCATAGAGAGCCCCGGCGCCACCCAGGAGCATGAACACCACCCCCGCATTTGGCGAAACTGATGGCAGCAGACCGCCGACCCGCAGGATGCCGTAAATGCCGGTTTTCACCACGACGCCCGACATCAGGGCGGAGACGTGGCTGGGCGCGGCGGGGTGGGCATCGGGAAGCCAGACATGGAGGGGGAACAGGCCGGCCTTGACCGAGAAACCGGCGGCCGCCAGAGCAAAGAGCAGCGTCGCCATGACCGGCGAGAGTTGCGCCAGGGGACCGAAATCGGCGAAGTCGAAGCTGCCGCAACGCACCCCGGCCGTCACGAAGAAGGCCAGCAGCAGCATGAGTGCGAGGTGGGCGAGCACCAGGTAGAGCCAGGCGGCCTTGCGTACCTCGGGCTGCCGGTGCTCGAAGGCGACCAGAAAAAACGAGGCGAGGGTCATGATCTCCCAGGCGGCCAGGAACAACACGGCATTGGCGGCCGTGACCACCAGGATGATGGCGGCAACCAGCAGATTGAAGAAAAACCAGTGCGGACCCAGCGCTCCGGGACGGGGATAATCGCGCAGATAGCCAACGGCATAGACCGCGCACAGCAGGGCGAGGAGGCAGGTCGGCAGGAGGAAGAAGGCCGCCAGGGGGTCGAGGTGCAGAGCCAGCCGCCCCCCGGGAACCGACCATGCCAGGGTCCAGAAGGGCGAGTCGCCGGCGGTGAGTTCCGTCACGGCCGCCAATATGCCCAGCAGGGCACCCGCCAAGGCACCGGCACAACCCAGGATGCTTGCAAGCCGCGGCCGCCCGCTGGTCACCAGGGCCAGCAGGCCGCCGGCGGCGAAAAGCAGCAGGGAGCCAAGCAGCAGCGTCATAGCAACTCCATCTCCTCCGCGGAGGGGATACCCCAACGGTCAATTTCGAATTCATGCAGGTGCCGACGCCGCCAGACAAAGTAGCAGGCCCCGCCGGTCGTGCAGCTGATGGCGGCCAGGAAAAGAGCCGGAATGCCGATTTTCGCAAAAGCCAGCCCGCCGAGCAATCCGCCGGTGAAAAACCCGCCAAGCAGCACGGTCAGCAGCAGCAGCTTCCAGACTTCGAGGCGTCGATAACGGATCATCTGCCCGAGCAGGACTCCGATGTCCGTGACCATGCCGGAGACATGCGTGGTGCGGATGATCAGCCCGTAATAACTGCTCGCCATGGCGTTTTGCAGACCACAGGCCATCGCCGCCAGGGGGATGCCGCTGCGTCTCTGGTAAAGCAGCAGAATGGCCGAGGTGGTCAGCAGCGCACCTTCCAGCATCATCGTAATCCCATAGCGGCGGCCGGGACGAATCCGGGTGGCGCCAATGATCAAGCCGCTCAAAATCGCGCCGCACAAAAAGCCGATGAAGATTGCCAGCGCCCCTCGCAAGTCCGCCCGGTTGAGGGTGGTGACGTCAATCGCCAGGCGCGAAACCGCACCACTCATGTGACTGACCGGCACGTGATAAATCCCGAGGAGAACCACGTTGACAAATCCGGCAACGGAGGAGAGGAGCCCGCCGAAGACGAAGACCCATGGACGCTCCCGGAAGAGGTTTTTCTTTTCCCTGTAAGGCGAATACGGCATCTTGACTACAATTCCCTGAGCCCGGGTTTACCGGCAGAGAAGTCTGTCGAACAGGCTGGCCAGCACGGGGTGACCACCGGCTGCCTTCGCAAATTATCTTTTCCGCTCGACTTCAGCACTGCGCAGGGCGGCGAAAATCTCCTCCCGGCTCCCCTGCCCTTCCAGCACCTTGCGGAAGCGGCGGTCCCTGAGAACGAAGCCGAGCTTGGAGAGCAGGTGCAGATGGGCACGCAGAGTCGGCGTGATGAGCGTGAAGAGAATGCTGACCGGCCGGCCGTCGAGGGCCTGGAAGTCGACCGGGTTTTCCAGGAAGCCGAGGGTGACCGTCGGCCGGGTGACGTGGAGCAGTACCGGGTTGCGCGGGTGGGGGATGGCGATGCCGTCGCCGACGGCGGTGGAGGCGAGCCGCTCGCGGGCGATCAGGACCTGGAGCAGATAGGGGCGATCGACTTCCTCGGGCAGGCGCAGATGGGCGACCAGGTCGGCCAGCACCTCGTCACGGCTTTTTCCCTCGAGCCGGTAGAAGACCCCCCCGGCCTCGAGTGCCTCGCTCAGCGACGGCAGGGGCGAGGGGTCGGCCTCCGGCTCCTGGAAGGCCTCGGGCGCCACGCTGATGCGACGGGCGGTAGCCCATTCGAGCAGTTCCGCCCGGTTGAACCGGTACTGCTCGTGGACCCGGTAGGCGGGAACGATCGCCTGCTTGATCCAGCGGTAGATCGTCTTCTCCGAGACGCTCAGCAGCCGGGCGGCGTCTTTCACAGAAAGGTTCATTTTTATCCCTTATGACATTCGTCTCTGCGAATGGACAACTTTGGACATTAATGGAAAGACGAGACGGATGTCAACAGGAAAAAAAGAGACCGACGCGACGGTCCGGGGTGCGTCGGCTATAATCGCGGGGAGACCAAAGGAGAACTCCTGATGGGAAGAAACAGCAGCCGACAAATCACCCTCTGCGACGGGCGCTGCCTCGGCTGGGCCGAATACGGCGACCCGCAGGGCGGGCCGCTCCTCTACTTTCACGGCTTTCCCGCCTCGCGCCTGGAGGCGGCACTGACCGACGAAGCGGCGGCACGGCTCGGTATCCGGGTCATCGCCCCCGACCGCCCCGGTATCGGGCTCTCCGACTTTCAGCCCGGCCGCGCCATCGGCGACTGGCCGGCGGACGTGGCGGAACTGGCCGACGCCCTCGGACTGGGACGCTTCGCCGTGCTGGGGGTGTCAGGGGGAGGGCCCTACGCTCTGGCCTGCGCGGCGAACATCCCGGAGCGGCTCTCCGCCGTCGGCATCGTCGGCGGCCTCGGACCGCTTGACAAGGTCGGAGCAACTCGGGGCATGAGCCTTTTGAGCCGTTTCTTCCTGCAGCTCTTCCGGCAGGCACCGGTTGCCGGGCGGGCATTCTTCGCCCTGGCTGCACAGATGGCCCGCCACAGCCCGGAGCGCCTCTTCGCCCTGTTCACCGCCAACGTACCCGGACCGGACCGGGAAGTCCTCGCCAGACCGGCGATCCGCGGCATCTTTCTCGCTTCTCTGGACGAGGCGGCCCGCCGCGTCTCGCAAGGGGGGGCGCGCGAACTCTACCTCTACACCCGCCCCTGGGGGATCGACTTCGCCCGCATCAGGGTGACGGTCGACCTCTGGCACGGCCGGCTCGATGCCACCGCCCCCGTGGGCATGGGAGAAGATCTGGCCCGAACCATCCCTGGCTGCCGAAGCCGGTTCCTTCCCGACGAAGGCCATTTCTCGCTGCCGCTGCGCCGAATGGAGGACATTCTCCGCACCCTCCGTGCCGATTAAACGGGAGCGCCTGGCAAAGCACTTGAATACCTGTTGCCCAATCTGGCCACCCCCGCTTGCGCGAAATCCGCCGCTGTTGCCCTGCCCGGTTACGGTCCCAGCAGAAACCGGACCTGGAAATCCGTCAGGCCGCGGGACTGCGCTGCCGTCATCAGCGGGGTTACCTCGATCAGCACGTCCCGGCCGGCGTCGGTATTGAAAATATCGAAGGCCCGAATCGCCAGGGGGACGGAGGAGTAATCGCCGGGGGTGAGCCCTGCAACCACCGAATACTGGACCAGGTCGAGCAGAACCGGGACGGCGGCGGAAAAATCGACGAAATTCACGAAGATCGTCAAGGTCGCCGAGAGGACGATGGCGTTCAGAGGAATGACCGGTTCACCCGTCGATCCGTCGAGGGGAAAATCGAGGAAGGCCCGGAACTCGGGCTGGTTTGGACTGGCGCTGTCAATCCCGAACAAAAGTGTGTCGGGACCCTGGGTAATGGTAAAGGTACCCAGGACCGGATCGAAGGCGATGTCGCCATCCGTCGGCTGATTACTGAGGATGGAGGCCACAACCGTTCCCGGCACTCCGGGCAGAACATACTCGACGGTCAGTTCCGGCGCGGTGATCTCCACCGTAGGGCGATCATCGATCCCCACCAGTCCCGGTCCAACGAAGACCGGAGCGTCGCTGCCGTCGCTCCCCCCGCAACCGGCCAGGACCGGCAGCAACACCCCGAGAACCGCCAACCACCTCAAATTGAACCATCTGTTCATCGTCTGTCTCCTCCCCCCCCGTCCCGATACCGATCACTCTCAACTTAACTATAGATGAAAAGGGTATCCGCTGTCCGGCAAAACCCAACGACGGCAATCGTGGTCAGCCGTGCTATTTTTGCTGAGCGTCACACTTTAAGTGCATTCAAGGTGCTTTGCCCCGGGAGAATGGGCATGGTACCTGACGCAAACCTTCGAGCCAGGGGGAGGAACCACCCTCGTCTCCGCCGAAAACCGCCCCTCCTTCACGCCGCCTCCTTTCGAGGCATGACCGCTAAGCCTTGGCGTTTCCCTGGCGATTACGGTTCCCTGCGAATCGCGGATGACTATATCGACATGCCCCGTCAGTAAGAACTCGTGGTACTTTCTGACCTTCCCGGAAACAATCAGATCCGCTCCTTTCTGCACCACCCTGGCTTCGGAAACGGAAGCCACCCTGGTGGGGATGATTTCCAGGGCGATCGACCCCGCAACCGCTTTTTCCGCGTGGGCCGTGGCGCAGCCCGCCGCTATCCAGGCCATCGCAAGAACGAGGAGCACCAGACTACGTTTACCTCTCATTGCCTTCGCTCCTTTCATCTCCGGGCCGTAGCCCCCCAGGCACGCTTTCATACGGCAATCTCCCCGCGCTCATTGGTCCTGATCCGGACCGCCTCCTCCACGTTCAGGACATAGATTTTCCCTTCGCCCCGTTCGCCGGTCCAGGCCTTCTGCTGGATGAGGTCAACGACCTCCCGCACGATGGCATCGGAAACCATCAGCTCGATCCGAATCTTGCTGCAGAAATAAGTAATCTCCGCATCGTTGAGATCCCGGCAGGAAACACCCCTGCCTTGCCCGAACCCCCTTATATCCATCACACTCATGCCGGTCAGACCGTCGGTCAATCTCAGGGCCTCCGTCACTCTTTCCAGAACAGCCGGTCTGATATAGGCGATGATCTGTTTCATTGTGCGACCTCCTTCCGATTCAGCTGCCGCGTCGCTCTTCCTTCCCACCAGCGGTAGAGAGTCGGGAGCACGACGAGGGTCAGTAATGTCGAAGTAATCAAACCGCCGATGACCACGGTGGCCAGGGGCCGCTGCACCTCGGCGCCGGTGCCGTGGGAGAGGGCCATGGGGATGAAGCCGAGCGCCGCCACCAGGGCGGTCATGAGCACCGGCCGCAGCCGCACCGCCGCCCCCTGGATGATCGCCTCGTCGAGGGGCATCCCCTCCTCGCGCAGCTTGTTGAAATAGGAAACCATGACGATGCCGTTCAGCACCGCCACGCCGAACAGCGCGATGAAACCGATGGCGCCGGAGACCGACAGGGGCAGTCCGCGCAGGAAGAGGGCGACGATACCGCCGAT
>DASPGW010000287.1 GCA_035620395.1 Desulfuromonadales bacterium
GTTCCCGGCCGCCACTCTGCTCGCTGCCCGAATATCGGCACCGGATCTGCGCCGTCGACAAGAACCTGGAGCAGGTTCACCTCTGTCTCGGCACCCGGGCCCTGCCGCAGAATCATCCCAACCGCTTCGAATCCTATCTGCTAAACGCCATCCTCGGCGGCAGCATGAGTTCCCGCCTGTTCCAGAAGATCCGCGAAGAGCAGGGACTGGCCTATTCAATCTACAGTTATCTGAACTGTCATTCCGATGCCGGCGCCCTGGTCCTCTACGCCGGGACCTCGCCCGAAGATGCGCCCCATGTGACCGGCATCATGCTGAAGGAACTCAATCGCTTCAAGACCGAACCGGTCAGTGATGACGAAATGCATTTTGCCCGTGAGCAGTTGAAGGGACAGCTCCTGCTGTCGATGGAGAGCACCGACAACCGCATGACGCGGCTGGCGAAGAACGAGATCTATCTCGGCCGCAATCCCTCCATCAACGAAGTCATCGCGGGTTTTGACCGGGTTACGGCGGATGATATCCAGAAACTGGCCGCCTCCATCCTCCGCGACGACTATCTGACCCTGCAGGTGATGGGCCGGGTGAACGCGGGCGATTTTCCGGCCGTCGACCTGACCCTCGGCTGAGCGACCCTTTTTGTTTTTTTTCTGAAGCCAGACCTTTAACCGTATCGCTTTATTTCGGCAAGGAAGCCATTTCATGCAGCCGATCGACGTGCGTGTCATGCGTCTGCGGACCGATGCGATTCTCCCCCGGTACATGACCGAACTGGCCGCCGGTATGGACCTCTGCGCCGCCCTTGATGCGCCTCTCCATCTTGCCCCCGGCGCCCGCTGCCTGGTGCCGACCGGCATCGCCCTGGCGATTCCCGCCGGCTTCGAGGGGCAAGTCCGCCCCCGTTCCGGCCTCGCCCTGAAGAACGGGGTGACGCTCCTCAATACCCCGGGCACCATCGATGCCGACTATCGAGGGGAGATCGGGGTGATCGTCATCAATCACGGCCAGCGCGAGGTGGTCATCGATCATGGGGACCGGATCGCCCAACTGGTCATCGCTCCGGTCCGGCGGGCGACGCTGAACCTCGTCGAGTGCCTCGAGGCGACCGGGCGCAACGCCGGCGGTTTCGGCCACACCGGCGTCAACCACCGGAGCTGACATGGACCGGCATCCGCATCCTGAAGAGTTGCTCGAGTTTCCCTGCGACTACTTGTTCAAGGCCTTTGGACCCAACGACCCAGACGGCGTTTTTCAGGAGGCGGTCCGGGCAGCGGTCGACGCGGTGACGCCGGTCTCCCTGGATGCTGTAAAGTTGAGCCGGAGCGCCGGCGGAACCTATCTCTGCGTCACCGTTATGGTGCGCCTGCATACTTTTCAGCAGCTGGAAGCGATCTACGCTGCCCTGCGCCGGGTCGAAGGGCTCAAATACCTGCTCTGAGCCGACCTGGGGGAACATAAAAAAAATTATCGAGGAACCCTGCCATGCGAGACCCACGCATTGAAGAACTGGCGCGTATCCTGACCGGGTATTCCACCGCTGTGCAGCCGGGGAACATCGTGCTGATCAGTGCCTCCGGGATCGAGAGCCTGCCGCTGGTTACCGCCGTGCATGCCGAGGCGTTGCGGGCCGGTGCCCGGCACGTCGAGGTCGAGCTCGACCTGCCCGATCTGCGCCGCCAGTTTTTTGATCTGGCCGGCGCCGAGCAGCTCGCCTATTTCCCCGAGCATCGCCTGAATTTCATGCGGCAGGTGGACGTCTCCATCGGCATCGGCGCCCCTGACAACGTCATGACCCTGGCCCGCGCCGACCAGCAGAAGATCGTCGGCCACCAAAAGCTGCTGCACCCCATTCAGGAGGAGCGGGTCAAGAACACCCGCTGGGTGGTGACCCGTTTCCCCACCTACGGCGCCGCCCAGGACGCACGGATGAGCCTGGCCGAATACGAGGAGTTCTTCTACGCCGCCTGCAATGTCGACTGGGCTGCGGAGTCTCGCAAGCAGGACCGGCTCAAGCAGCTGCTCGACCGGGCGAACGAAGTACGCATCAGCGCCTCCGATACCAACCTGCGCTTTTCCCTGGCCGGCATGCAGGCGGTTAAATGCGACGGTCGCTACAATATTCCGGACGGCGAGGTCTTTACCGCGCCGGTTCGCGACAGCGTCGAGGGGTTCATCACGTTCAACGCCCCGACCCTTTATGGCGGGCGCGAATTCAACCAGATCCGCCTCGAATTCGAGCGCGGTCGGATCGTCCGCGCCACGGCGCCGCGCGAAGAAGAGGCGCTCAACCGCATCCTCGACACCGACGAAGGCGCCCGCTACATCGGCGAGTTCGCCATCGGCGTCAACCCGCGGATTCTCGCCCCGATGCGCAACATTCTCTTCGACGAGAAGATTTTCGGCTCCATCCACCTGACCCCCGGCGCTTGCTACGACGAGTGCGACAATGGCAATCAGAGTGCAGTCCACTGGGATATGGTAAAATTGCTCGCAGGGGACGGGACGATCGCTCTCGACGGCGAGCCGATCCAGGTCGACGGGCGCTTTGTCCACCCCGACCTGCTGGAGTTGAACCCGTCCTGAGTTGCAACGTATTTAATTGAAATTCTTGACCGTCAGCCTGGAGGAGAGTCCGCGTGCTTGTGTCCATCAATCCGCAGAATCCGCAGCCCCGCCTGATTAACCAGGTCGTAGAGGTGCTCAAGCAGGGGGGGGTGGTCGGCTACCCGACCGACACCACCTATGGCATCGGTTGCGACATCTTCAACAAGAAGGGGGTCAAGAAGATCTACCAGATCAAGCAGCGCGACCCCCGCAAGCCGTTCTCCTTCATCTGCGCCGACCTCTCCGACGTGGCAAACTACGCCCAGGTCAGCAACTTCGCCTTCAAGATCATGCGGCGGCACCTCCCCGGTCCCTACACCTTCGTGCTGGAGGCGACCCGGGTCGTTCCCGACCTGCTCACCACCCGACAGAAGACCGTCGGCATCCGTATCCCCGACAACCCCATCGCCCTCGCCATCGTCCGCGAGCTCGGGCATCCCCTGGTGACGACCAGCGCCAACGTCTCCGGGGAGGAGACCTACCAGGATCCCCAGGAGATACAGGAGTCCATGGGACACATGCTCGATCTGGTGGTGGACGGAGGCATGCTGCTGGGCGAACCGTCGACCGTCATCAGCCTGGTCGACGACCGGATCGAAGTTCTGCGGCAGGGCAGCGGCGACACGTCCTGGATTCATCAGCTCTAGTGAAGGAGACCGTCGCCATGGGCAGGAGACGAACCCGATTCGCCCTCATCGCCTTGGCGCTCGCCGGGCTGTTGCTGCTGGTGGCTCCCGCCGCCCTCGTCGCGGCGGAAAAAGCGCACGGCAGCGTCGGCCTGCAGGTGGTGCCGACGGCGAAGGGGGAGCTGGTGGTTCTGAGCGTGGTGCCCGGCGCGCCGGCCCAGACTGCCGGCCTGCAGCCGGGCGACCTGATTGTCCAGGTAGACGATTTTGCTCTGGCCGGCAGTGATTTTGCCGAAGTGGTTCCGCGCTACCTCTGGGGACCGGTCGGTGGCAGCGTGACCATCACCTACCTGCGGCCGGGGGAGGCGGGTCGCCATTCGCTGACCCTGAAACGGGCCGCGCTCAAACCCGTTGCCGCGCCGCCCGGCGTGAAAATGCTGACTCCCGACAAAAAATATTAGGCAGGAAGAGAGATGCAGACAAAAGAGATTACCGTGGTGCTCTACGGCCGCCGCCACAGCCGCGCCGACTGGAGCTTCGAACTGGATGAAGAGGTCCTCGACGCGATGCTGAAGGGCCTGGCCGAAGAGCTGGCGCCGTTCGGCATGGTGCTGCGGCGCGAGGCGAATGCGGAGATGGTCCTCGAGGTCAGGGGGTATAACGACTTGCTCAACACCGTGCGGCTGCGCTCGCCGCAGGACGGCATCGGCAACCTCTGCCTCGGCCACATCATTGGCATCAGTCCCAACCGCGACCTTCTCGAAGATATCCGCCGGGGGATCAACCGCATCGCCTTCGCCCCGGAGACCATCGAGCCTGAAGGGAG
Source organism: Desulfuromonadales bacterium (assembly GCA_035620395.1). Lineage (NCBI taxonomy): Bacteria > Pseudomonadati > Thermodesulfobacteriota > Desulfuromonadia > Desulfuromonadales > Desulfuromonadales bacterium. The sequence goes on from DASPGW010000287.1 coordinate 4,057, forward strand.
CAACAAGGTCGTCTGCCACAACTGCGGCTGCGGCTGCTGATGGGGGCGGGGGACTACTTCGGCGGCAGGGTGCGCAGGTAGAGAAGCATCGAGTCGAGTTCCTGGGATTCCAGCGCCAGCATCCTTCCTTTCAGCGCATCGCGGATGCAGAAGTTGATCATCTCCTTCAGCATCGGGTCGTCGTAGGCGCCGACCTCGGCCAGTCCCTTGCCACCCGGGTGACAGCTCGCACAGCTCTTGCCGTTGCTCCCCAGGGCGGTCGACTCGAAGAGCGTCTGCCCCATCGCCACCGTCGGTCCTTCCGTCGCCAACGCCGCTGCCGCCGTCACGGCCAGCAGAACTCCCGCGGCCATCCATCGCCTCATTGCAGTCTCCTCTCCGGCGTGTTCCTGCCAATAAAGACCCTAAGAATATAGACGGCGGGCCTCCCCTTGGCAAACCCTTCCTTCCGGATCCCCGGTCGTAACTGTCAGTAAACCCGCCGACAGATGCGCTCCTACTGCGGGGGGCGGTGCTTGTGAATGATTAAATAATTCGTCGCGTCGTTGCGGGCAGCGGCTTTTTGCAGGATACTTTTTTAAACGCGCCAGTGCGTGCACCGACTTGCTGAGACAGGAAAAGCCATGCCAGAGCGTCTGCAGATAGCCCGAAACTGGCTCCCCCGGTATACCGGGATGTCCCTGGACGATTTGGGGGAGTACATCCTGCTCACCAACTACCGCTACCATGTCGAGCGCTTCGCCGAGCTCTATGGCTGCGAGGTGCGCGGCGACAACCGGCCCATGCAGGGCGCCACCAACACCCAGGGGCTCTCCATCGTCAACTTCGGTATCGGCTCGCCCAACGCCGCCACCATCATGGACCTGCTCAGCGCCCGCCATCCAAAGGGCGTGCTCTACCTCGGCAAATGCGGCGGCTTGAAGAAGTCGACCGAGATCGGCCACTTCATCCTCCCCATCGCCGCCATCCGCGGCGAGGGAACGAGCAACGACTACTTTCCTCCCGAGGTCCCGGCGCTCCCCTCCTTCAAGCTGCACAAGTTCGTCTCCGAGAAAGTGGTGGCCGCCGGCTACGACTACCGCACCGGGGTGGTCTATACCACCAATCGCCGCCTCTGGGAACATGACCGCGCCTTCCTCGACCGCCTCCGCCGGCTCACCTGCATCGCCATCGACATGGAGACCGCCACCCTGTTCATCGTCGGCCACCACAACACCATCTCCCGCGGCGCCCTGTTGCTGGTCTCCGACCTGCCGCTCACCCCCGAGGGGGTGAAGACCGAAGAGTCGGATCTCGCCGTCACCCGCCAGTGGGCCGACATACACCTGCGCCTGGGCCTGGAGGCGATGGCCGAGATTGGGGAAAAGGGTGAGAAGATCAAGCACTTTCGCTACTGACCCCGGGGGGCAGGACCAGTACAGCCGCCTCAGAAACCGCTCTTGATCGTCGCTGTCGGAATCACCTGAGGCTCCACGGTTTCCGGGTCTTCTGCGATTTCTCGGTCGAGAACATCAACAACGAGCATGAGGTTGTCGGCCCCGGTGGGGTCGCTGCTGTCGAGACGAAAGGGCGGGCGAAGCCCGACAAAGGCAGGGGGAGTGTTGACGCGACGGTGATTTATGACGGACATGGAGCCATGATGAGCCAGGACCAGACTTGGGCCAGCTTGTTCCTTCCGGAGAGCCCAAAAAACAACGATGACGGATAGCGTCGCGAGGTTATTCCGGAGGGTGTTGCTGTTCCGGGTCTTCGAGCGTTTTTGTTGACAGAGGAATTTCTTCCTGTCATTGACGACATTATGTTATGTCGTCCGCCCTACTTTTCCTCGTCGGCGTTTCCGTCACCGTTTGATTTCACTCTAGCGCAGGCCGCCGGCTTGTCAAGCGACAAATTTCATCGATGATTCATATGTTTACAACCGTATGAAAATACAGGAGGGGAGGGTTTCCCGGATTCCGGCAGGGCCGCGGAGGATCGATCGGGTATTATTTGAAAGAACGCCTGATGCAATGAACAGCCGACGGTTGGTCTGATCTGCCGGGCGCCTCGCCCAAAGAAAGGAGTTCTTATGTACCGTGTCATCCCGCTGCTCTTGATCCTTGCCCTCGCTGCCTGTACCCCCGCCCTGACGCCCCAGGAGCGGGAAGCGGCCTATCGGAACGATCTCCGACGGCTGGTCCGAATCAGCCTGACCGAGCGGCTGCGGCCCCAGATTGAGGCGTCCTACCGGCAGCAGGTGGCGGCGCTCCTGCCGGCCGACCCTCCTTCTTCCGAGGCAACAAACCGCATGGTTGACGAGGAAATCGGGGCGGTGCTCGACCTGAAACTCGCCGATCTGGAAGAGCGGCTGGCGACGATTTTCGCCGTGCATTTTACCCCCGGCGAAATCCGGCAACTGCTCGCCTTCCATGAGAGCGAGGTCGGCCGCAAGAGCCTGGCGGCCTCAGCGGCAATGGCCGGGGAGAGCCGAGACGCGATTCAGGAATGGAGCCAGGAGTTCGAACAGGCCCTGTTCGAGCGGTTGACGGACCGGTTTGCGACGGAGGGGATCGAGTTCTAGGATATTACAACACCCCCGCTCACATCGATCAGGAAACTTTCACTAGCATGACCCCCGGCAGGCAGGAAAAACCATGAAGAAATTCGCCATTGCCCTTATCACCGTCCTCCTTTTCGCTCTCTCCGCCTACGCCGCCGCACCGATCTGGGAGGTGAAAAAGGGGGATTCGGTCATCTACCTCGGCGGGACCTGTCATCTCCTGCGCGACAGTGACTTTCCCCTGCCGGCCGCCTTCGATGTGGCCTACCGGCAGTCGGCGGCAGTCGTCTTCGAAACGGACATCGGGGAGCTGCAGAGTCCTGAATTCCAGCAGAAGATGATGGCCGCGCTGTTCTACCGCGATGGCCGCTCCCTGCCGGATGACCTGTCTCCGGAGGCCTATCTGGCGTTGCAGCGCTATTGCGAGAAGGCGGGGTTTCCGGTCGCCATGCTGCACCCGATGAAGCCGGCCATGGCTGTGCTGACCCTCGTTACCCTGGAGCTGCAAAAGCTCGGCATCACGGAAGCCGGCGCCGACCGATTCTACTACGACAAGGCGCTGGCCGAGGGGAAGAAAATCGAGGGCCTGGAAACCGCCGACGAGCAACTCGACTTTCTTGCCGTGATGGGGAAGGGGATGGAGGATTCGCTGATCGAGCAGTCGCTCGCCGACCTGAGCCGGACGGGCACGATGTTCAACGAAATCATCCAGGTCTGGAGGAGCGGGAACGAGAAGGAGTTGGGCCGACTCCTGGTGGAGTCCACCCGTAAGGATTTTCCGGAGATCTACCAGACCCTGCTGGTGGCCCGGAATGCGGACTGGCTGCCGAAGATCGAAAAGCTTCTCGCCACTCCCGAACGGGAACTGGTGCTGGTCGGCGCCGCCCACCTGGTCGGTGGGGACGGGTTGCTCGAATCTTTGAAGAAACAGGAATATGAAGTAAAGCAGCTCGACTGAAAACTCCCGCCTCCACCCAAACCATCGCTCCAAGGCCAGAGTCCCGAATCCATTGGTCTTAATCAGTCCCGCATTGCGAGTCGTCTTTTCTCCCCTCCCCCATTAATGCTCAGGTCTTGAAGCCATCGTCTTTGCTATAATATAAGTATAA
>DASPGW010000288.1 GCA_035620395.1 Desulfuromonadales bacterium
ACCGCCTGGGGGATCGGCGCCTTCGTCCTGGTCAAGGTATCCCAGGCACTCAACGCCAAGTTCGACAGCTTCACCGTCTCCTTCGCTTCGGCCGGCGTGCTGCTGCTGGTCGGCGCCATGCTCAGCCTTTCCCTGCGTCAGCCCAAGGTTGCCGTGGCCAAGGAAGCCACTGCACCGGCGGCCTACGAGGAAGAGGACCTGGTGCTGCAGAAAGTCGACTGATTTCCTCGCCCTCCAACTGCCATGCTGTCCAGCCCCGCCACCCGGCGGGGCTGTTTTTTTCTTAAGCCAGACATGGTGAACCCGCTATAAATTGAAACCCTCCCAGCAAAGATCCAGGGAAAGGTTACGCAGCCCCTTTTCTCTGCTCAGGACCGTCACAGGGGGCCTGCTCAAAAAAGGATTTTCCTGTTGATTGGCATACCAAGATTTACTAATTGATCAGGCGTGACGCACGAAAAAGGCCGCATTCCCTTAAAGGGGTGCGGCCTTTCGGTTGCTGAAAAATTGGGGTCAGGGGACGAATTCGGCAGAGAAATGAGCCGGGGTAACAGTGTGACTGAACACTTCAAGAAAGGATACACCGGCCGGCTTCATCAGAATGATGGCCATAATGCCGATGACGAGCATGGCTGCCGTCCAGTTCAGCAGGGCCGTCAGCCAGGGCCAGTCGGCTTCAGGACGCTTTAACCGTTCGTTTTCCTCGGCTTCGCTGTCGCCAAGGTTCTTTGCCGCGGCTCGCATGATGCGGCCGGAACTCAGAAAGATGACGGCCGAAACCAGAAATTGGGGCATCACTTCGAGGGTAAGATTGCCGGTGCTCAACATGACGCCGTAAAAGGCCAGCGCTCCCAGCCCCAAAAGCGTCAACTGTTGGCCCATTTTGGCATTCATCGCGTTTGTTCTCCCCGGCCCAAGTCGTTGATAGTTAGAGTAAATTTATCCATCCAGGCAGCTGATGTCAAGGAGAAAGCTTGTTTTTGCTCTGCCTCACTTCATGCTCAAATCCGGGATGGCTCTGGTTTGGGATTCCGTCAATGCTTGGGCGGAAGCAGAGCGGCTTCTCCACCAGCCTTCCGGCAGGGGATGTCGACCCTGATAATTTGTCCGCGCCGTTCGATGAAATAATCCTCTCTCTTGATGGCAGGCTCATAGCGTTCACCGGCGCAGAGGATTTTGTAGCTGCTCCGATAAGCGAGCCCGGGAATGAAGGCCGGGACGGTATATTCGATGTCCTCGATCAGGCAAAAGACTTCCTGGTCGAGGTCATTCTCACCGGCGTCACGCCTGCCGTTGTCGTTTTTGTCGAAAAAGGAATCGATCAACAGAATTCCCCTCTGGGTTGCCAGGGGCGGCGCCGAGCCGAAGACAAGGTTGAGGATGTTTCCCTTGTTTTCGATGTCCCTCCGGGCGTTGAATTCGGTGTGGGCTTCGGCCGCCGAAACGCTTCGTGCTGATGCCGGCAGCAGTCCCAAAGTAAAAAGGGAGAGGAGAAGAAAGGTGTACGTAAAGGTTCGAGTCACTGAAAAGTCCCACGTTGAGGTTGTAGTGGCATTATAGGACACCCTGTCGGTCCGTTGCCAGTGAATCAAACCTCCTGCAGAAATCGTCTTTACCGGGTGCGCTGACGGCGTTGGGAGTGTTTTCAGCGGACTGTCGTGACCGCCACTATCGATTCATAAGCGATATCGAGCAGCGTCTGCAGCTCGCCCTCGGAAATGGTCAATGGGGGCATGAAATAGATGACATTTCCCAGCGGGCGGAGCAGGGCGCCCCGGGCGAGGGCCTGACGATAAACCTCCAGACCCCGTCGCTGCTGCCAGGGGTAGGCGCTTCTGGTCTCCCTCTCCTGAACCATCTCTATGGCCGCCACCATGCCGCAGTGGCGAAACTCTCCGACGTGCTGCAGGGATTCGAACCGCGAAGCCTGTTGCTGCAGAAGAGCCATTTTCGGTTTCAGCCCGGTGAGGACATTCTCTTCTTCAAAAATTTTCAACACCTCCACCGCCAGGGCACAGGCGAGCGGGTTGCCGGTATAGGAGTGGGAATGGAGAAATGCCTTTTGCGCAGCATAATCGTCGTAAAAAGCATCGTAAATAGCGTCGGTGGTCAGGGTCACGGAGAGCGGGAGGTAGCCGCCGGTGATCCCTTTTGAAAGGCAGAGAAGGTCAGGACTGACGCCGGCATGTTCGTTGGCGAACATGCACCCGGTGCGGCCGAAGCCGACGGCGATTTCGTCAGCGATGTAGTGGACGCAGCAGGTGTCGCAGAGTGCCCGCAGTTTCTTCAGGTAGACGGGGGGGTAAATGCGCATGCCGGCGGCCCCCTGGATCAGCGGCTCGACGATGACTGCCGCGATCTGCTCATGTGCCGCAGTCACCTGGCGTTCGAGATGTTCGAAGCATTCGGCCTTGCAATGGTCACGGTGCAGGCCGTAAGGGCAACGGAAACAGTCGGGACCCTGAACCTGGAACCCTTCGAGCAGGATTGGCCGATAGATTTCACGATAAAGGTCACAGCCGCCGACCGAAAGGGCGCCGAGAGTTTCCCCATGGTAGGCGTCGGTGATCGAGACGAAGCGGCTCTTTTGCGGTTTGCCCGACTGCTGCCAGAACTGGAAGCTCATCTTCAGGGCGACTTCCACCGCGGCCGAACCGTTGTCGGCAAAAAAAACCTTGGTCAGTCCCGGCGGGGCCAGACGGCAGAGGCGGCGCGCCAGTTCGACCGCGGGTTCATGGGTGAAACCGGCGAAAATATGATGGGCGATGCGCCCGGCCTGGTCGGTCAGCGCCCGGTTGAGACGCGAATGATTGTGGCCGAAGAGATTGACCCACCAGGAGGAGACGCCGTCGATATACCGGTTACCGTCCACGTCGACCAGATAAACACCTTCGCCGCGGGCGATCGGAATGGGCGGAAGGGTTTCATGGTCCTTCTGCTGCGTGCAGGGGTGCCAGACGTGGGCACGGTCAAGCCGTATAATTTCTGCTTTATCCATAGGTTATCTTCAAAACGTTAAGAACATTTCCAGGTTAGATGCCGAGCGCCGCATGCAGCCAGGGGAGGGTGGGAAGACCGGCGACAGCCTCGGCCAGGGCTTCGACTTTCTCCCGCTCGCTTCCTTCCACCCGGGGCAGTACCCCGAGCAGGTCGGCGGAGGCCAGCGAAGCCAGGCTGTGGGGTGCCAGGGCTTCGGCGGCATCGGGTTGCTGCGGCATGCCATTGATGATGAAACCGGCCAGGGGAATGCCCATGGTACGGGCAGCATGGACGGTGAGCAGGGTATGGTTGATGGTACCCAGGCCGGGTCGGCAAACCACCAGCAGGGGGAGGCCGAGTTGCAGAACCAGATCGGCAACCAGCAGCCCGCCGGCCAGGGGGACCATCAGGCCACCGGCGCCCTCGATAAACGTATAATCGTGCCTTTCGCTCAGCGACCTGGCCGTTTCGACGAGGTGCGCCAGATCGACGGTGATTGCTTCTTCTTTTGCCGCCAGAGCAGGCGCCAGCGGTGCCCGCAGACGATAAGGAGCGATCAGTTCAGGATCCTCCGAGCAGTCGGCGGCCCATTGCAGGAGGGCGGCGTCTGGTCCAGGTCGGCCGGGGTCGGTGACGCCGGTTTCGACCGGCTTCATTACCCCGACGTCCAGGCCGCCGCTTCGCAGGTGCCGGGCCAGGGCCGCGGCCACCAGGGTCTTGCCGACTCCGGTGTCGGTGCCGGTGACGAATATTCCGCGAGGCACATCAACAGGCACGGACTTCTACCTCGGCATCGCGGAACATCTGCAGGTCGGCTTCCCGGTCACGACCGGAGGTGGTCAGGTAGTTCCCTACCATGGTGCCGCTGGCGCCGGCCATGAAGATCCATGACTGGAAGTCGCGCAGATTCGGCTCCCGGCCACCGCAGACGCTGATGCGCCGCTCGGGCAGCAGGAAGCGGAAAAGGGCGATGATCCGCAGGCAATCCAGGGGCGTCAGATCTTTTTGACCCTCGAGGGGCGTGCCCGCAATCGGGTTGAGGAAATTGAGCGGGACCGAGTCGACCTCAAGTTCACGAAGGGTAAAGGCAAGTTCGACCCTCTGCGCCAGCGACTCGCCCAGACCGAAGATGCCGCCGCAGCAGACCTTCATCCCCGCAGCCTTGGCCAGGCGCACCGTTCGTACATCTTCTTCGTAGTCGTGGGTGGTGCAGATATTGGGGAAAAAAGAACGGGCGGTCTCCAGATTGTGGTGATAAGTGACGCATCCCGCCTCGCTCAGTGCCCGGGAAGTCTGCTCGTCGAGGAGACCCAGAGAAGCGGAGGGCTCGATGGCGGTGGTGGCACGGATCTCGCGAATGGCCGTGAGAATTCTTTCGAATTCTTCGCCTTCGCGCACGCGAGTGCCGCTGGTGACGATGCCGTAGCAATGCGACCCGTCCGCCTGTGCCTGGCGCGCTCCCTGAACGATTTCATCCCTGGTCTTGAGCGGATAGGTGGGCGCGGAAGTTCTGTGATGCGCGGACTGGGCACAAAACGCGCAATTCTCAGAACAGCGCCCCGACTTCGCGTTGATGATCGAGCAGAGCTCGATGCGGTTACCAAAAGCCCGCTCCCGTATCCGGTGAGCGCCCGCGAGGAGAAGAGTCAAATCCGCCCCACTGGCGCCGAGAATGGCCATCGCCTCCTCGAAACTGGGGCTGCCGCCGGCCAGAACCCGCCGGGTCAATTCACTCACCATCTGTTCCATATTTTCGAACACTCCCTCATGTCCAGCGATTTTACACTTCGGAGGGTCGATTATAGGGAATTGACCCCATTTGTCAACCCATAGTTAACTCCAGGTTAACAACTGGATGAATGTAAATACCATTTGTGGAGGGAAAATTCTCATATCTTATTGACAGCTATCTTCATTGATGCTAAAACACCATTTTATTTACACTTAAGGTGGGTGAACTATGGTTAAAAAGCTGATTGGCAAGAAGCTTAAGGCGACCCGGCTGAAAAACGACATGACTATACAGGAGTTGGCGGAGCGATCGAGAGTCTCCTCCAACATGATCTCCCGCATCGAGCGGGGATTGACGATCCCTTCGGTGGAAATCCTCATGAAACTCGCCGATTCCTTCGGCATGAGCATCAACTATTTCGTGGAGGAGGCGGAAAGGGGTTCAACGGTCATCCATACCCGCAAAGGACAGGGAGAGCCGATCTTTTTCTTCGAGGACAAACACCAGATTACCAGCCTGACCCAAGGCATTCGTGATCCGAATTTTGCCGTATTTTACGATACGCTCGAAGAAGGCTGCAGCAGCGGTGAAGGCGGAATGGTGCATACTGGCGAAGAGTTTGCGCTGGTTCTGCGCGGCCGCTTGGAGTTCGTTATTGAAGGCGCGCGTTATCTTCTCGAAGAGGGAGATTCTCTGACGTTCAAGGCTTCTCTGCCGCACCGCTGGACCAATCTGCACGACGGCCAGACGGTCGTCATGTGGGTCGTCTCCCCAGCTCCCAATGTGGCCCAGTGATTTTTTCCGCCGATCGATGATTTAAACGCAGACTCCAGGAAATTACAGGATTCGCAGGAGCAGTCAGATGAAGATCAAGAAAATCGTAGGTAAAAAGCTCAAGGCGATTCGACTCAAGAGCGATATGACCATCCAGGAACTGGCGGAGCGCTCGAAGGTCTCTTCCAATATGATATCCCGCATTGAACGCGGCTTGACCATCCCTTCGGTGGAAATACTCATGAAGCTGGCCGGGGTCTTCGACAAAAGCATCAACTATTTCGTGGAAGAGGTGAGTACCACCCATGAAATTGTCTTCAGTTCCCCTGGCAAGCGCGACAAAACCGTGTACGACGACGAGCGAAACATGCATACCGAGTCTTTTACTTCTGGCTTACGAGACCCCCAGTTCATGTCGTTTTTCTGTACGGTGCAAAAGGGCGGCACCAGTGGCATCCAGAACATGTACCATCCTGGTGACGAACTGATCTATGTTCTCGAGGGAACGATAAGGGTCGTTATTGCCGGAGAGACGCATATCCTAAACCGGGGCGACAGCCTCTCCTTCAAATCGCACCTGCCGCATCGATGGGACAACATCGGGCCGGACGATGCCAAAGTGATCTGGACCCTTTCCCCGTTCACCATCATCTGACCACTGCTTTTTTCCCCTGATCCTTTACCAGCCCGGCCGCGACTGCTTCGGCACCGACGGTCGGGCTTTTTACAGTATTAAGTCTATGGACAGCAACCCTGCGCAGAGGGTAAAGTTTGCCGTGAGAGCCGGTTTGGCTCGGGCATTCAATTTGGATTCTGCAGAAAGGATAGTTGAGATGGGTTTTTGGCATAAACTGTTCGGAGGTGGCAACTCTTTGGCGCAAATGCGCCTGGCTCTTGAACAAAAACGCTGGGCCGATGCACTGAATATCGGGGCCAGCCTTGAACAGGTCGAGGCCGCACCTGAAGAGAGAGCAGAGTTGGCCGAACTTCTTGTGGCCGCCGGTAACGGACTCGCCGAACTGAACCTGAGCGAAGGGCAAGCCTGTCTGCGCGCGGGGGACGCGGCAAGAGCCAGGGAGCATTTCACCCTGGCAGCCGAGCAGGTGCGCAGCCCCGACCTGAGGCAACGGGTGATGGCGATTCAGGCCGACATGGAAACGTCTCGGACTTCTGCCATACCTTTGTCCGCGACCGCCACAGCCGACTGCCACACGGGTTGCGCATCCCCCTGCAGTACTGAGGGGGGCGGAAGGGTCGAAATTTCTGCCGACATGGAACTTGACACCCAGACCAGAGTCGAACTGATCGTGGCGTCTTACCCGGAGGGATGGGCTGAGCGCTATCTGCAAATGTGCGACTCATTCCGTGAGGCTTTTCTTCTGGCCCATGAGGGACAGGCGGAGGAAGCCTTTAGCGCTTTCAAGGCGGTGGCTGAGGAGGAGAGAGATGATCTTTTCTATTTCGAACGTGGCGCTCTTCGTGCGCGCGTTGGAGAAACGCCTCTGGCCTCTGCCGATCTGGAAAGGGCCCTTGAACTCAACCCCGACCATTTCCTCGCCTTTGAAACACTAGTGCACCTTGAATTGTCCGCAGGCAACGACGATTCCGCAGAAAAACGTCTGAACAGGATGCTTTCGAGGAATTTCGCCCCCGCCTTTTGTCACGGCAATCTGGCGGTCGTTTTTGCCCGGAGGGGAGAGAAGAAAGCTGCGCTGGATCATGGTCTGCTGGCGATTGCCGAGGGTGAAAGGAGCATGGAGACACTGCTGATTACCGCCTCTTTGCTGGAGCAGAACGGGCAAGCGAGCGAGGCCGAAAGGGTGCTGATGTGTCTGCCCGGCGGCGGCTGTTCGGGCGGCCCGAGTCTCCCGCTCGCCGAGTTCTGGCTGCGTCATGGGAAAAACCTCGACAAAGCCCTGGAGTCTTTCAAGGGAGCGCTTCGTTCTGAACCCGATAACCCCCGCTGGCTGCTACGCGTCGCCCAGGTATACCTTGCACGCGGATGGGAGAAGGAAGGAATCAATCTTCTGGAAAAGGCCCTGAGTGCTGCCACGCTCGAACCACGGCTGCACGCCGAGGGAAAAGCTCTATTGGATGCCGCCAGGAAACAGCGAACCCCTTGAAAGTACCAGAAAAATTCTCTTCCCTCTATTGACAGGTTGTGGCTCGCCAGTATAGTAATAAAAACAAACTCTAAGAGAACAGTATCTGACGCAGGAACTGGGTTCGCCGCTGCAGACTCCCCGGAGGCGCTATGAACAAGTCGGAACTGGTGGAAGCCTTGGCCAACGAGAAAGGCCTGACCTACAAGAAGGCGGAAGAGATCGTCAATATCGTCTTTGACTCAATGGCCGGAGAACTGGCCGATAGCGGACGCATCGAAATCAGGGGTTTTGGCAGCTTTGTGGTAAAGGACTACAAGGCCTATATGGGACGCAATCCCAAGACGGGAGAGATGATCAAGGTGAAGCCCAAAAAACTCCCTTTTTTCAAGGTGGGCAAGGAACTGCGCGAACGGGTCAATAAATAGTCTCAAACCACGATGACCAATCTGGCACCTCTCAGACAGAGCACTCTTTTCAAGGACATGTCCGATGCCGAAATCGAGGCACTGGGTGGCTTTTTCAACGCGAAGGTCATGCCGGAGGGCATGACTGTTTTCGTTGAGAACATGCCCGGAGAATCTCTCTTTCTCATCAAGCAGGGAGTAGTCAAGATTTCGAGAATGCTTGCCGAGGGCGATGAGAAGACTCTGGTCATTCTGGGGGCGGAAGATGTCTTCGGAGAAATGGCGATTCTCGATGCCGCCCCTCGCTCGGCCACCGCACGCGTCGCGGAGGAGGCTTGTCTGCTCAGCATCCGGCGGGCGGATTACGAAGTCCTCTGCGAGCAGAATCCGCGCCTTGCCCTCAAGTTGACGCGCAATATTGTTCGCGTGTTCAGCAGGCGAATCCGGGAAAACGACGATGAATACAGAGAACTGTTGTTCTGGTCCATGGGGAAACCGGCCTGACCCCCTGTCCTGGCGACGTGCTGCGCGGTGATTTTGTGTTAAGTGATTTGCTTCCCTGTCGTGCCCTGCTTTCTCGGCAGGGGTTATTGACCACGCCCTGCTTCTGAGCACATTCCCCCCCTTTTCCATTGAAAAAAAAAGACCCATCGGCTATAGTCCCCGCGATTCCCGTCGAGCGTTAATCTTGGCAGGATAACAACCACGGTTCACTCGTGGTAAAGGGGAGTTCTTCATGGCAGTCTTTTTTTCTCAGACATTGATTTTCGGCGTATTAGGTGGCCTGGGCCTGTTCCTTTTCGGCATGAAGATCATGTCCGAGGGACTACAGAAGATTGCTGGCGACCGGATGCGCAAGATCCTGTCCGCCCTCACCAGTAACCGCATCATCGGCACCCTGGTCGGCATTGCCGTCACTGCCATCATTCAGTCTTCCAGCGCCACGACCGTCATGGTGGTCGGTTTTGTCAATGCCGGCTTGATGTCCCTGGTTCAGGCCATAGGTGTTGTCCTTGGCGCCAATATCGGCACCACCGTGACCGCCCAGCTCATCGCTTTCAAGGTTACCAAGTTTGCGCTTCCGGCCATCGGCATCGGAGCCGGCCTGAAACTCTTTTCTCCAAGCAAGCGGTGGATCTATATCGGCGAAATTCTTCTCGGCTTCGGTCTCCTTTTTTACGGCCTTAACTTGATGGAGGGTGCGTTCGTCCCGCTCAGAAAGAGTCAGGAGTTCAAGGATTTCTTTCTGCTGATGGGTGACAATCACCTGCTCGGCGTATTGATCGGCACGGTATTGACCATGATCGTCCAGAGCAGCAGTGCCACCATAGGCATCACGCTCGCCCTTGCCTCAACCGGCCTGTTGACCTTTGAGGCAAGCGTGGCCTTGATTCTTGGGGAAAACATCGGAACGACCATCACAGCCAATCTGGCCGCTGTCGGCACCAATCTTGCCGCAAAGCGCACCGCACTGGCGCATTTCCTGTTCAACCTGATCGGCGTGGCTTACATGCTGATCCTGTTTCCCGTCTTTATCAATATTGTTACCGCCATGACCCCTGGCGACCCCGATTTTGTAGTCCAGACCCAGCAGCAGGCAGCCAGCTTGTCTGCCGCTATTGGCGATAAACCCTATATCGCTCGCCACATTGCCAACACTCATACGCTGTTCAACATCATCAACACTATTATTTTTCTTCCACTGGTGGGTATTCTAGCCAAACTGACAACTCTCCTCATCCGAGGTAAAGAGGAAGAGATGGAGTTCCATCTCAAATACATCGACAACCGCGTTCTCAACACCCCACCCATCGCCCTTGGGCAGGCGCGGGCCGAAACCAAGCGCATGGCTCAGCTATCGCTGGAGATGATCGACGAAACCGTCCTCTTCCTGCTGGACGGCGATGAAAAACGGATCAAGCCGCTGGAGAAGAAGGAAGAGATGGTCGATCTGCTGCAGAAGGAGATCACCGACTTCCTTGTAGCACTTTCCCAGAAGTCCATCACCCCTGAAACATCCAAGGACATCGCTTCGATGATGCATATGGTCAACGACCTGGAACGGGTGGGTGATCATTGTCAAAATCTTTGGCAGCTCGGTTTGCGAAAAAAGCAACAAAAGGTTGCATTCTCCGAAACCGCGCTGGTCGAGATCAAGGAATTGGCTGAAAAGACCCGCGATTTCCTGGCCTTCGTCATCTCCGCCCTGGAGCGCCGTGATGCCACGATCGCCCAGAAGGCGGATTATATGGAAGAGGCGATCGACCAGATGGAGGCGATGTTGCGCAACAATCACATCACTCGCCTCAACACCGGTGAGTGCGCTGTGCTGCCGGGGCTGATCTTCATCGACATGCTGCACAACTTTGAAAAGATTGGCGACCACACCCACAATGTTTCCAAGGCCATCGTCGGGGCAAAATAGGTGAACGCCGCCGTCGACCTCGGCACCAATACAGTCCGCCTGTTGCTGGCCAAGATTGGCTGCGGGAAAATCGTTCCTGTTCGTTTCTACCGTAAAATCACCCGCCTCGGAGGCGGGTTTGACGCCGACAAGGGTCTGGCTCCGGAAGCTGAGGAGCGGACCCTTTTGTCGTTGCGGGAAGTGAGCACCATCCTTCGGGGCGAGAGGATATCCCCGGGGGTCCGCTTCGTAGGCATTGCAGCATTGCGGGATACCGCAAAGACGGCCTGACGGTGAGCGATTTTAGGCGACTGGAAGGAGTCTCGCAGGTGTAGGCCGAAGCGCCGCCATGACCGGGCGAAGCGGTTGACAATTTTGAGCCTTTTCAGTATATTCAGAGGTCATTTTTTCCACAAATTCCTCACTTTCCTTCCCCAATTCCGGGAGAGAGTGCTCGCTAACTCTTGAAGGAGCCCCATGAAAAAAACCATACTCTCCGGCAACGAAGCCATTGCTCGCGGCGCTTTTGAGGCGGGCGTCAAGGTCGCCTCAGCCTATCCGGGAACCCCCAGTACGGAAATCCTCGAAAACGTCGCCAATTATCCCGGCATAGATGCCGCCTGGGCTCCAAACGAGAAAGTAGCCCTGGAAGTCGGTATCGGCGCCTGTTTTGGCGGCGCTAGGGCACTGGTGACCATGAAACATGTCGGCCTCAATGTTGCTGCCGACCCCCTTTTCACCCTCTCTTATATCGGCGTCCGGGGAGGTCTGGTCCTGGTGGTCGCCGACGACCCTGAAATGCACTCCTCACAAGATGAGCAGGACAGCCGCAATTACGCCAAATTTGCCAAGGTCCCGATGCTCGAGCCGGGCGACAGCGAAGAAGCCCGCGCCTTCACCCGCCTTGCTTACGAGATCAGCGAGAAATTCGACACGCCCGTCCTGGTGCGCACCACCACCCGTATTTCGCACGGCAAATCCATCGTCTTTCCCGCCGAACCGGTGCAAGGACTTCCCGAGCCGAATCTGGTTCGTGATCCGGCCAAGTTCGTCATGTTGCCGGCCAACGCCCGCCGGCGTCATCCGTTGGTGGAAAAGAGGATGCTCGATCTGGCCCAGTGGTCCTGCGAACAGCCGTTCAACCGCATCGAGGAAGGGAAGGGCGAGGTAGGCGTCATCACCGCCGGCATTTCCTATCAGTACGCCAAGGAGATCCTTCCCGACGCGCACATCCTCAAGCTCGGAATGGTGCATCCGCTGCCCAAAGACCTGATTCGCAGCTTCGCGGCGCGCTGCTCGACGCTCTATGTCATCGAGGAGCTTGATCCTTTTCTGGAAGAGCAGATTCAGGCCATGGGCATACGGGTCATTGGCAAGGAACTTTTCCCCATCTGCGGCGAACTGACCCCAGGAAGGGTGCAGGCTTCCCTTGAAGGGCGGGAAACAGTACTTTCCCAAAGCACCGAGGCGTCGCTTCCCAACCGTCCGCCCAACATGTGCCCGGGCTGTTCGCACCGGGGTGTTTTTTACGAACTCAAGCGTCTCGGTGCCTTTGTAACCGGCGATATCGGCTGCTACACGTTGGCTGCCCTGCCGCCATTGTCGGCCATGGACTCCTGCGTCTGCATGGGAGCCGGCATCAGCAACGCCACCGGCCTGAGCAAGGTGCTGCCGCCCGAGCAGAGGCAGAAGGTTGTCGGCGTCATGGGCGATTCCACCTTTCTGCATACCGGCATCAACAGCCTGATGGACATGGTGTACGCTCAGGCGCAGGCTACCGTAGTAATCCTCGATAACCGAACCACCGGCATGACTGGACGTCAGGACAATCCTGGAACCGGCCACAGCCTGACAGGAGCCGCAGCGCCGGCTGTCGATATCGAGACGATCTGTCGCGCACTTGGGGTTCGTGACATTCAGGTAATTGACCCCTACGATCTGGAACTCACCCGGCAGACGCTCAAGGACGCAATGGCAAGGCCGGAACCATCTGTCGTGATTGCCCGCCGTACCTGCATGCTGGAGCGACGCGGTGCCGCCGAACGCAAACTCCCCCTGTTTGTCGATGCCGACAAGTGTGTTTCCTGCAAGGCTTGTCTCAAGCTCGGCTGTCCTGCCATCGAGTGGAATGCCGAGGCCGGCGACAAGGGGAAGGCGGTTGTCAACCAGTTGCTCTGCGTCGGTTGTGGCGTCTGCCAGCAACTCTGCAAATTTGATGCGCTTGGAGTCCACAATGAAAAATAAGGTGACCAATATTCTGCTGGCTGGAGTTGGTGGGCAGGGAACGCTGCTGGCGAGCGAAGTTCTTTCCGAAGCGCTGATGCTTGGCGGATATGACGTGAAAAAGAGTGAGATTCACGGGATGTCCCAGCGTGGCGGCAGCGTCACCTCGCACGTCCGCTTCGGCAGCAAGGTTTACTCACCCCTCATTCCGGAAGGCGAGGCCGATTTTCTCTTCGGCTTCGAGTTGCTGGAAACCATGCGCTGCCTGCCGATGCTGCGCACAGGCGGCACGGTGGTGGTCAACGACCTGAAGATCATGCCGGCTCCCGTGGCCATGGGACAGGAAGTCTATCCGGCCGACATCCCGGCGAAGATTGCCAGCAGCTTCCCCGATACGGTTCTCGTCAACGGCATGGATCTGGCCATGCAGGCTGGCAACGTACGGACGGTCAACATCGCCCTGCTGGGGGCACTGTCCCGACGACTCGACCTGGCCGAGCAGCACTGGCACCAAGCCCTGACCGGGCAAGTTCCCGAGCGTTTTCTGGCGGAGAACCTCAAGGCTTTCGAACTGGGCCGTGCCGTCTGAGCCGGTGCCGCATCCCCTGGTGAAGTGAGAGTGACCATGTTCTGGAACGAAGAATTCGAAACCCTGCCGCGCGCAGCGATCGAGTCGCTGCAGCTCAAAAGGCTGCAGCATGTCGTACAAAAAGCCTGTGCCACCGTCCCTTTCTACCGGGAAAGCTTTGCCCGCGCCAAGGTGACGCCGGAGATGATCAGGAGTCTCGACGACCTGCGCCGGATCCCCTTCACTCTCAAGCAGGACATGCGGGACAACTATCCCTACGGCCTCTTCGCCGTCCCCCTTGAAGAGATTGTACGTATTCACGCCTCATCCGGAACCACCGGCAAGCCGACTGTCGTCGGTTATACCCAGAGAGACATCGAGATGTGGGCTGAACTGATGGCCCGCTCCTTCGTTGCCGCCGGAGCGCACCGTGGGGACATCATCCACAATGCCTACGGCTACGGCCTGTTCACCGGGGGCCTTGGCGCCCATTACGGAGCGGAGAAACTGGGTGCCTCGGTGATCCCGATGTCGGGAGGCAATACCAAAAAACAGATTATGATCATGCAGGACTTCGGCTCCACAATCCTCACCTGTACCCCCTCCTACAGTCTCTACCTTGCCGAAGCAGCCGCGGAAGAGGGGATCGACATGAGTGAACTCAAGCTTCGCATCGGTATCTTCGGGGCCGAACCATGGACCGAGGAAATCCGCGCGGAAATTGAATCGAAACTCAACATCAAGGCGATTGACATCTACGGCCTCTCGGAAATTCTCGGCCCCGGGGTTGCTATCGAGTGCGTTGAGGCGCAAAAGGGCCTGCACATATGGGAAGACCATTTCATCCCCGAAATCATCGACCCTGCCACCGGCGAGGTCTTGCCTCCAGGCGAGCAGGGCGAGTTGGTCATCACCACCATCACCAAGGAGGGGATCCCGATGATCCGCTACCGGACCCGGGATATTACCCGCCTCATCTCTGAGCCGTGCATCTGCGGTCGCACCCATGTTCGGCTGGCGCGCATGAGCGGTCGCAGCGATGACATGCTGATCATCCGTGGGGTCAATGTCTTCCCCTCGCAAATCGAAAGCGTGCTGATGACTGTCGAGGGGGTCGAGCCGCACTACCAGCTCATTGTCGACCGTGAGGAAAACCTCGACACCCTCGAGGTTCAGGTGGAAGTCAACGAAAAGACCTTTTCCGACGAGATCAAGGTGCTGCAGGACCTCTCTAGTCGTATCCGCAAGGAGATCAAGGATATCCTCGGTATCACCTGCAAGGTCCGGCTGGTCGAACCGAAGAGCATTACCCGCAGCGAGGGCAAGGCGAAACGGGTTATCGACAAGCGGACCATGTAGGGGCGGGTTGCAAACCCGCCCTGCACGAACGTTCAGTTCGCAAAAGAAAGGGTGTGTCCCATGAAAGTTGAGCAGATTTCTATCTTCATCGAGAACAAATCGGGCCGTCTGGCCGAGGTCACTCACGTCCTCGGCACTGCGGGGGTCAACATTCGCGCCCTGTCACTGGCCGACACCTCCGATTTCGGCATCCTGCGTCTGATCGTCGACAAGACCGATCAGGCCAAGTCGGCCCTCAAGGCGGGCGGCTTCACCGTCAGCAAGACCGAAGTGGTGGCGGTCGAAGTGCCCGACCGGCCCCTTGGTCTTTATGGCATTCTCGAGGTTCTCGACCGCGGCAAGGTCAACGTCGAATACATGTACGCCTTTGTCGAGCGCTGCGGCGGCAATG
Organism: Desulfuromonadales bacterium; assembly: GCA_035620395.1. NCBI lineage: Bacteria > Pseudomonadati > Thermodesulfobacteriota > Desulfuromonadia > Desulfuromonadales > Desulfuromonadales bacterium. The sequence continues at coordinate 14,940 of DASPGW010000288.1, forward strand.
CCGTCATCATCTTCCGCTTCGACAATCCCGAGGAAGCCATCAGAGTCCTGACTGCCAATGGCGTAGGCGTACTCGCGGGTGAACGCGTCTACAGCATGTAGCCAGGCAAGCGTTCAAAAAAGAAGCATAATTCGAAGACTTAAATGGAAAAAGCGATAAGTACGATGAGGTTTTACGAGGAGCAGATGCGCATCTGGGACCCGCTCAACGAATGCATGGGAAGGGAGGAGCTGGCCATGCTGCAGTTCACCCGCCTGCGCGATACCCTGAACCGGGCTTACCGAAATGTCCCATGCTATCAAAACAAGTTTCGCTCCCTCGGTCTGGTTCCAGAGGACATCAAAGGTCTCTCCGACCTGCCGCTGATCCCTTTCACCACCAAGGAAGATCTTCGTCTCAACTATCCCTACGGCATGTTCGCAGTTCCTCTGCGGGAGGTGGTGCGCATCCATTCCTCCTCAGGCACCACCGGCAAACCGACCGTGGTTGGCTACACCCGCCACGATCTTAACACCTGGTCGGAACTGGTTGCTCGCTTCATGACCGCTGCCGGCGTCACTGAGGACGATATCGTTCACATCGCCTTCGGCTACGGACTCTTTACCGGCGCTTTTGGCCTGCATTACGGGGCGGAGCGAATCGGCGCTTCGGTCATCCCCATGTCGAGCGGCAACACTGACAAGCAGCTTATGATCATGCAGGATTACCGTTCCACCGCCGTGGTCTGCACTCCGTCCTACGCCATGACCATGGCCGACCGTATGGAAAAGCTCGGCATCGATCCAGCCTCACTGGCGCTGAAAGTGGGGCTCTTCGGCGCCGAACCCTGGAGCGAGGAGATGCGTCGGGAGATTGAGCAGCGACTGGGGATCATTGCCACCGACAACTACGGCCTCTCCGAGGTCATGGGACCAGGAATCGCCGGCGAATGCCTGCATCGCTGCGGAATGCATATTTTCGAAGACCATTTCATCGCCGAAATCATCGATCCTGAAACAGGTGAGGTGCTCCCGTCGGGTGCAACCGGCGAATTGGTGCTAACCAGCATTACCAAAGAGGCGTTTCCGATGCTGCGCTACCGCACCCGGGATATCACTCGCCTCGATTACACACCCTGCGCCTGCGGCCGTACTCACGTGCGCATGAAGAAGACCATGGGCCGCTCCGACGACATGCTGATCATCAAGGGAGTCAACGTCTTCCCGACCCAGATCGAAGAGGTGCTCTTCCAGGTCGAAGGGTGCGAGCCGCATTATCAGCTGGTGATCGAACGGGAAGGGACCATGGACACCCTGGAAGTCCAGGTGGAGGTCAACGAGGCGATTTTCTTCGACGAAATGAAGAAGCAGCGGGCTTTCGTCGACCTGCTGGAGAAGCGTCTCTTTTCAGCCCTGGGAGTCGGGGCAAGGGTCAAGCTGGTTGAGCCTTCCTCCATGCCGCGCCATGAAGGCAAGGCCAAACGTGTCATCGACCGCCGCCATCTTTGAGTTTCTCGTTCGGCTAACATATCGAAGTAATTTGATTTTTTATCAGCAAGAGAGACAAAAATCATCGACATTTTCCCTTGACATTCAGGGTCAAATAAACCATAATCCCGACTCGTTGATTGACGGGGTGTAGCGCAGCCTGGTAGCGCACCAGCATGGGGTGCTGGGGGTCGGAGGTTCGAATCCTCTCACCCCGACCAACGAGAAAAAGAGCCGTGACGCAAGTCGCGGCTCTTTTTTT
>DASPGW010000289.1 GCA_035620395.1 Desulfuromonadales bacterium
TCCCGGGCCAGGAAAAAGGCGACGAGGGCCAGCACGGGGAGCAGCAGCAGGAGGAGCAGGGCTGCCCAGCCGAAGCGGAAGCGCCGCTCGATCCGGCCGCGCACGCCGGCAACCGCCGCGAGACGGGCGGCGTGCTGTGCCGGGGCGCCGGCGAGGCAGGCGGCCCGGGCTTCCTCGGTATCGACGAAGAAAACGTGCTCGCCGTTTTCGGCGCACCAGGAGAGACGAAGCCCGGCCGCATTGAAACCGGCGGCATCGATACTCAGTTCGGCGGCGGTCAGTTCGCGCCCGGCGTGGGAGAGGACGAGGCCGCCGTCGTTACTCCAGCGCGCCGTCGCCTCGCCGCCGGCGCCGGGCAGATCCGGTCCGAACAGGCGGCCGGCAAAGGTGCTCATCAGTCCTCACTGCCCAGAAGGCCGCCGAGCAATCCCGCACCGAGCAGCGAACCCTGCTCGGCCGAGCGCCCTCCGGCGGCCGGCGCCGAGAGGATGATGCGGTTGGCCAGCCGCGAGAGCGGCAGCGACTGCAGCCAGATCTTGCCGGGGCCGCGCAGGGTGGCGAAGAAGAGCCCCTCGCCGCCGAAGATCGCCGACTTGACCTTGCCGACATACTGGATGTCGAAATCGACCGTCGGCTGGAAGGCGACGATGCAGCCGGTGTCGACCCGCAGGGTTTCCCCCGGCGCCAGCACCCTCTCCATGAGGGTGCCGCCGGCATGTACGAAGGCCATGCCGTCGCCGTCGAGCTTCTGCATGATGAATCCCTCGCCGCCGAAGAGGCCGACGCCGAGTTTCTTCTGGAAGGCGATGCCGAGAGAAACCCCTTTGGCCGCACAGAGGAAGGCATCCTTCTGGCAGATGAGGGTGCCGCCGACCTCGTCCAGCTTCACCGGGATGATCTTGCCGGGGTAGGGCGAGGCGAAGGCGACGCGCCGCTTGCCCTTGCCTTCGTTGTGGAAGATGGTGGTGAAGAGCCCTTCGCCGGTAAGCAGGCGCTTGCCGGCGCCGAGGAGCTTGCCGAAGAAGCCCCCCTGCTGCGAGCCGTCGCCGAAGACGGTGTCCATCTGCACCCCGTCCTGCATGTACATCATCACGCCGGCTTCGCCGACGGCGGCCTCGCCCGGATCGAGCTCGATCTCGACGTACTGCATTTCGGACCCGAAAATCTCGTAATCAACGACATCCATGCCCATGGTGTTTCTCCTTGTCAAGAAAGTTTGCGACTGTTTATCGGGTTGCAGCAACGGGGCTGCAAACTGTCAAGTTGCGCTCGGGACGGGGATGGAATCTAGCAGAAACGGCCAGGAGGGTCAATGGCGGCGTGACCTGTGCGGAGCAGGCAGGGTCCGTGCCCGCTGCTCAACTCGAACGGCACCTCAAAAGGTGCCGCACGAGGGGGGTTAACTTGCGGGGCGGAGTCTGCTATGGTTACGTTTCTCTGGACCGTTCCCGTAAACGGCAATGATATATCCGAAGGAGAACAGCTGTGGTAAAAACAACTGCAGGAAAGGTATGCATCTCGCTCTGTCCGCCGGTCGATCTCGGCGGCGAAAGAGGGTGGGTCCCCTTCGACGCGCCGGCCCTGGTCGGCGAATCGCTGCGCTTCGTCTCCGGCGAGCCGGAGGGGAACCGCTTCCGCGTCCGCTATTACCGGGACGGCGAACAGCAGCTCAAGGCGCGCATCTGGTTTGGGCCCGAGACGGAAGGCCCGCCGGGGCATGCGCACGGCGGCTCGGTGGCCGCAGTTCTCGACGAGGTCCTCGGGCTCGCCGCCTGGGCCGCCGGCCATCCGATCGTGGTCGGCAATCTCAACGTCAGCTTTCGCAATCTGCTGCCGCTGCAGCAGGTGGTGACGGTGGAGAGCCGGGTCGTTTCCGCCGAGGGACGCAAGGTGAAGGTACATGGCCGCATCTGTCGCGGCGAGACGGTCTATGCCGAGGGCGATTGCCTCTGCATCACCATCCCGGGGCGGTGAGCTGCGGTGTCGCCGCGGTTCTCAGTATCACCCATGAATACAGGCAAGGCGGCCGTTTGGCCGCCTTTCGCATTCAGCCTTCCGGCTGCTCTTCCTCCGCGATTGGCGGCGGAGGGTCCGCAGGTAACGGCTCGGCGGGGATGCCGCCGTGTTCCGGGCAGTACTCGGTCGGCTCGGTTCCGGGGATAAAGAATTCCTCCCGGCTCTCCGGACATTCCGCCGTTGCCAGGTAGCCTGTCTGCGGGTCGAGGTTCGCGGCAATGACCGTGTCCGGTTGCGGGAAGTCGATCGCCGGTTCGGCCGCCAGGGCCGGCCGCATGAAGCGCTCCCAGATTGGGGCGGCGACTGCTCCGCCGGTAAAGCCTTTCCCCCCCCGTTTCGGCTTGTCATGTCCCACCCAGACGCCGGTGATCATCTGCGGGGTGTAGCCGATAAACCAGGCATCCCGATAATCGTCGGTGGTGCCGGTCTTGCCGGCCGAAGGCCGTTCCTGGGCAAACTTGTTCAGCGACCTGGCGGTACCATAGGTCATAACGTCCTGCAGCATCCGGGTAGTGACGAAGGCGGTGTCCGGAGATAAGACCGGGGTGACTGCCGGCGGATTTTCCGCCCAGCCGCTCCGGCTGCGATCGTAGACCCGGATGATGGTTCTCGATTCGGGGCGCAGGCCCCCGGTGGCCAGGGGGGCGTAGGCAAGGGTCAGGTCATGCAGAGTGACCTCTTCGGTGCCCAGGGCCAGGGAGAGGTCGTTGGGGGTCCGCAGGGAAAGCCCCAGCTTACGGGCGAAATCGACGAAGTTGGGGACCCCGATGGTATCGAGCAACTTGACCGTGACGACATTATTGGAGTGGGCCAAGGCCTCCCTGAGGGTCAGCGTCCCGAAAGACTCTCTCCCGTAGTTGCGGGGTGTCCAGCTCTGGCCGTTCCCCCGACTGTAGGCTGCGAGCGAATCGTCCCAGCGGCTGTTGGCGGGGATCCCCAGGTCCAGGGCCGCGGCATAGACCAACGGCTTGATGGCCGAGCCGGGCTGGCGCTGGGCAAAAAAGGCGCGGTTAAAGGTACTCTTCGAGAAGTCGACCCCCCCTGCGACCGCCAGAACATCTCCCGTATGCGGATCCAGGCACAGGAGTGCCCCCTGCAGCTCGGGGGAAATCCGCTGCACTCCCTCGCGCAGCGTCTTTTCCGCCAGCTTTTGCAGGTTTAGATCCATGGCCGCGGAGACATCCATCCCACCCTTTTCGATGACTTGCGGTCCGTACCATTCGATCAGCTTGCGGCGGATATGGGCCAGGTACTGCGGGGCCTGCCCCGACGGGACGGCCCTAACCGGCTGGGAGCGCAGCTGCTGTTCCTGCCGGCGGGTGATGATCTCGAGTTCCGCCATGCGGCCGAAGACCGTGTTTTTGCGCTGCTCGACGTCGGCCCGTTTGCCCAGCGGATTGTAGCGGCCCGGATTTTTCGGTACCCCGGCCAGCACGGCGCATTCGGCGTCGGTCAACTCCTCCGGGTCCTTGTCGAAATAGAGCCGGGCCGCCTGGGCGATCCCCCAGGCCCCGTTCCCGTAGTAGATCTCGTTGAAGTACATCTCCAGGATCTGCTGCTTGGTGTACTTCTTTTCATATTCCATCGCCAGGAGCCCCTCCCGCACCTTCCTGTCGATGGTCTTCTCCGCCGTGAGATGCTTGTTCTTGACCAACTGCTGGGTGATGGTCGAACCCCCTTCAGCCAGTTTCCCTTGGGAAACATCCTTCACCAGGGCTCGGGCGATCCCGCGGATATCGATCCCGCCGTGTTCATAAAAACGGGCGTCCTCGATGGCCAGCAGCGCATTCTGCAGGAAAACGGGGATCCGGTCGATGGAGACCCAGTACCGTCCCTCGGGGAGGATCCGCCCGGCGAAACGCCCCTGGCGGTCAAAGACCTTGATGGAGGTATAGCCGGAGGGCAGGGGCGGATAGGTGGCGAAAGGTTCTTCCGCCCGGGCCGATGGGACCAGGCTCAAAACCAGGAGAAACCCGAAGGTGACAAGAACTGCGATTCGTTGCAAAGGCAAAAGCAAGTGTAAAACCCAGGGAAAGTGTCGAGTATTGAATGGGAGCCAAGCATAGCGTTTTTGTCGGCAACTGCCAACAGGAAAAGCTCGGGGCGGCGCCGCCTATGGATCCACGGCGGTGGTCCGCCCGGTTCCGGTCCCCATCGCTTCGTAGATAACGTCGTGAATGCGTGGACGAATATTCAATTTCATAAGCTTGTTTTTGTCCGGCGAGGGGTAGAGTCGGTTCGAGAGAAAGATATAAACCAATCGATGTTCAGGATCGATCCACACGCAAGTCCCGGTAAAGCCGGTATGGCCGAAAGTTTCCGGCGAGGCCAGTTGGCAGGGATAACCTTTCTCTGATTCGGGGTCCCAGCAATCGAAACCCAAACCGCGACGGCTGTCCTCCGACTGGCGGGAGGAAAACTTTTTCACCGTTTCGGGCTTGATATATTGTCGGCCGTTATAGCTGCCGCCGTTCAGAAGCATCTGTGAAAGAATGGCCAGATCATAGGCGGTAGCGAACAGACCGGCATGGCCCGAGACGCCGCCCGCCATCGCCGCTCCCGGGTCCTGCACGAATCCTTTCAGCTGTTGCTTGCGGAAGTAGGTGTCGCCTTCGGTGGGGACGATCCGTTCTTCGGCAAAGCGGTCGAGCGGGCAGAATCCGATGGAGCAGGCGCCCAGCGGCTTGTAGAACTGTTCGTTGACGTACACATCCAGAGGCTTCCGCACGATGCGCTCCAGAATTTCCTTCAACATGAACATGCTGATATCGCTGTAGACGTACTTCCCCGGGGTTTTCAGCGGCGATTCCAGCATCCGCTTCCACATCACTTTCTTGTAGTAGTCTTTGGTCAGGAAAAAGCCCTCTGCCACCTTGACCGGATAGCGGGAAGAGGGCTTCGGGCTGTAATCGCCATCCTTGATCTTGAGGAAAAAGGGGATGAAGGGAATAAAGCCGGCCCGATGGGTCAGCAGGTCGCGCACCCTGATGGCCGCCTTGTCGGGATGCGAGTGTTTCAATTCGCCCAGGTATTTCCCCACCCTGGCATCCAGGTCCAGCTTCCCCTGGTCCACCAGGCGCATGGCAGCGAGCGTGGTGGCGAATATCTTGGTGACCGATGCCAGGTCGAAAATGTCCGAAGATTGCGTAGGGACTGCCCCGTCGTACGCATGATGCCCGTAGGCCCGGTCGAAGACAATTTTCCCGTCTTTGAGCACCGTCACCACGGCACCCGGCGTCGCCCCTTCACGGATGGCCTCTTCGACGATGGCATCGATTTTCTTCAATTTATCCGGGTCGATACCCAGGGTGCGCGGGTCGGCATAACCCAGATGGTACGCTTCGGCGCCGATGCGCTCCTGCTTCACCTGCTCCGGATAGGTGAACCCCGCCAGCAGCGAAACCAGAAGAATCCCTGCAATCAGGGAAAACAGCTTTCCAGTCATTCCAGGATGTTTCCTGTCGGTGGGAGGACTCTGCTCGAGCTTGATTCGACTTCCAGCTCGGAGCTCGCTGAGAAATGATCCAGGTCCAGCGGGCGGCGCAGCATCATGGAAAGCTTGAGAATCTTGACGTCCAGCTCCTGCTGTTTCTTTTTGCGCTCCGCGTCGTCGTCCAGCCTGTCGACCAACTGCCGGAGGCTGAGGATCTCCCGGCGCAACTCTACCTCCGGGGGGACGAAGCCGGCGTTCTTGAGGATCTTGTAGGCCATGCGCAACTCGGCCGGGACACCGGCGAGCTCATCCTCCAGCGCCAGCGGTTTCCCCCGGCCGGGCAGGTCGTCGAACTCCCCCCGCGCCATCGCTTCGCTGATCTTCCTCTCCGCGATCGTTGCCAGAATGTCCATCAGACGTGTTTTCCTTCGGCGTTACGTCCGCTCTGCTGAAATCCATCCTCCGCAAGCAGAAAGGGGGCGGACATATTTCCCAAAAGATAACTTGTCCCCGCTGCAAATATCAAGACCTGCGCCTGTTTTTCTTGTTGAGACACCCTTTACCCAGTGAGAAGGGCGGCCCGGGGCATCACCCTCCGCCCCGCATCTCTCTGACCCTCCCGGCGATGATCGTCGCCGCCCGATCGATCTCCTCGGGGGTGGTCAGCCGCCCCAGGCTGAAGCGGACGGCGCCGAATCCCTGGGCGCGGGGCATTCCCATCGCCTTGAGGACACCGGAGAGCTCCCCTGTCCCGTCATGGCAGGCCGAGCCGGTGGAGGCGGCGATCTCCGGGGTGCTCGCCAGCAACTCCGCTCCGGTCACGCCGGCGAAGCTGAGGTTCAGCGTGTTCGGGAGCCGCTCGGTCGGGTGGCCGTTGAGCAGCACGCCTCCGACTCGCTCCTCCAGCAGGGCGTGGAAACGGTCGCGAAGCGCCATGATCCGCGCACT
>DASPGW010000290.1 GCA_035620395.1 Desulfuromonadales bacterium
CATTCGACCAGCTACATGAGCAGTTTTTGAGTAAAAATTAAAAAGAAGCCTAACAACTTAATCAACAGAGCGGAAAATACGTCTGTGCATAATTGAAAAAAAGCCAAATATTCGGTTGGTCATGCAAGTTCGCGTCGCCGCCGGTTATCGCAATCCGTTGAGGCTGTAGAAAAACCCCGAATTTAGACAGAATGTGGGCAATTTTGCCCCTCCGCCTCCCCGCCCTCGCCCCCCTCTGGCCGGCGAATACGGCGATGACCACGACCTTCCTCGGCGGCACCTGCCATGTGCCGCGCACCTCCGACTACTCCCCGCAACAAGTCCATCTGGCCCTGCCGCCCGCCTTGCGCTAGAATGAGGCATATCCCGCGGTCGAGGAATCCCTCTGCATGCATGACCTGATTGTCTGGCTTGTCGATTTCTTCGAAACTATGGGCTACCCCGGCATCTTTTTGCTGATGGCCATGGAGGGGTCGATCTTTCCCATGCCGAGCGAACTGGTGATTCCCCGCGCCGGCTACCTGGCGCAGCAGGGAGAGATGAACCTGCTTGCCGTCATCGCCGCCGGCACCGCCGGGAGCCTGGCCGGCGCCTACCTCAACTACTTTGCCTCCCGCCACCTCGGCCGGCCGCTGCTGCTGCGGTACGGCCGCTACTTCTGCATCAGCGAGAAGCGGTTCGCCAGCGCCGAGCGCTTCTTTCTGGAGCACGGCGAAATCTCCACCTTCATCGGCCGGCTGCTGCCGGTGGTGCGTCATCTCATCTCGGTGCCGGCCGGACTGTCGGGAATGAACCACTGGAAGTTCTCCCTCTACACCCTGCTCGGTTCCGGTCTCTGGGTGACGATCCTCGCCGGACTCGGCTACTGGATCGGCGAGGAAGAGGAGTTGCTCGCCCGCTACTCCCGCGAGGCGTTGATCGTCGTGGCCGTTTTCTGCGCCCTGCTCACGGGACTCTACGTCTGGCGCCACCGCCGTCGCCGTTCGGCCGGGCGGCAATGAAGATGCGATCTCCAGCCGGTATGCTGCTTTTTCTGGTCTTTCTCTCACTGCAGGCCTGCGCTCCGCCGAACTACCCCTCCCTGTGGAAAAGCCGCGACGCGAAGCTGCACAAGACCTTTGTCGACGCCCTGAGAAGAGAGTTCAAGGGAGATTTCTGGCAGGGGATCGCCGAGAAGCGGATCGGCATCGTGCTGGTCGACATCACCGACTTGAAGCGCCCTCGGGTCGCCGAATTCAACGGCGATGACATGCTCTATGCCGCGAGCCTGCCGAAGATCGCCATCCTGCTCGGCGCCCTGGTCGAGGTCGAGCGCGGGAAGCTGGAGCTGGATGATGAACTGCGGGCCGCCCTGACCCGCATGATCCGCGAATCGTCGAACGAGGATGCCACCGTGGTTCTGAACCGGGTCGGCTTCGAGAACCTGGCGAAGATTCTCCGGTCCAGGCGCTACCGGCTCTACGACCCGGCCCACAACGGCGGGCTGTGGGTCGGCCAGGACTACGGGGGAGGGAAGGCGTGGCGGCGCGACCCGCTGCACGACATCTCGCACGGCGCGACCGCCATGCAGACCGCCCGGTTCTACTACCTGGCGGTCACCGGGCGGCTGCTGGAGCCGCGCCAGAATGATGCGCTGCTCGAGATTCTCTCCCGCCCGGCCATCGAGCACAAGTTCGTCAAGGGGTTGGAGGCGGCGAACCCGGAAGCGACGATCTACCGCAAATCGGGGACCTGGAGGCATTACCACGCTGACAGCGGCATCGTCGTCGCCGACAACTACAGCTATATCATCGTTGCCATCACCCGGGACCCCCGGGGGGAGAAGGTGTTGGAGAGGCTGATCGTTGCCGTCGAGGAGACGATGCGGCGCCGGCACGGGGAACAGGCGGAGCATTGACATCATCGCGGGCAGGAGGGGGAAGATGACCTGGAGGCGAAGGATAACAATGAAACGCAATCAGCCAGACAGCGGATCCTCGCGAAGCGGCATGGGTCCGTTCACCAGAGCGCTCCTGTTCTTCTTCGCGGGAACCTGCTTTTTCTTTATCAACAGCCATGTCGCCGACCGTTTGGCCTCTCTCCTTCTTGCGGTCGGCGGTTCGATTCTTTTCGTGACCGGCTTCGTCCTCGCCAGCCTGGGGAAGGCCCGGCACTGGCGCGACGTCGCTGCCAAGCAGAAAGAGGCGGCGGACAAAGAGGACCGCTGATGGCCGACGCCGCCGTTGATCCGGCATGCCGAAAAAGAAAAGCCCCGCCGGGCGGCGGGGCTGACAGGATGACGGTTGGCGGGCGAGGAAATCAGTCGATTTTCTGCAGCACCAGGTTCCCTTCCTCGTAGGCCGCCGGTACGGTGGCTTCCCTGGCCGCGGCTGCCTTGGGCTGACGCAGGGAGAGGCTGAGCATGGCGCCGACCAGCAGCAGTACGCCGGCCGCGACGAAGGAAACGGTGAAGCTGTCGAACTTGGCGTTAAGGGCCTGGGATACCTTGACCAGGACGAAGGCGCCGACCCCCCAGGCGGAGAAGAGCACGCCGTAGTTCATGCCGTAGTTCTTCGTCCCCCAGTAGTCCTTGGCGAAGGAGGGGAAGAGCGAGAGATTCGAACCGTAGTTGAAACCGATGAAGGTCGCCAGCAGGGTGACCACGATGGCGTTCGCGTCACTGCTGCCGACCACCGGGATGGCGACGAACATCAGGATCGCCTGGAAGAGGAGCATGATGGTCAGGGTGGCGCCGCGGCCAATCTTGTCGGAGAGGATGCCGGCGATGATGCGGCCGCCAGCGTTGCCGATCGCCATGACCGCGACGGCGATGAAGGCATATTCGCCCATGCTCTTCTTGGCGATGCCGGCGATGCTGCCGATGACCATGAGTCCGGCTCCGGCGCCGATGAAGAAGGTGGCCCAGAGGGTATAGAGCCGGCCATCACGCAGCACTTCGCGCGGGG
>DASPGW010000291.1 GCA_035620395.1 Desulfuromonadales bacterium
GGCCCTGACCGCCACCCTGGTCTCGCTCCCCTTCGGCTTCGCCGTCGCCTACCTGATGGTCTTCACCCGGATGCCCGGCAAGGCGGTCTTCGACGGCATCGTCAACCTGCCGCTGGTGATGCCGCCGGTGGTGGTCGGCTACCTGCTCCTGCTGCTGCTCGGCGAGCGGGGTTGGCTCGGTGCGCTGCTGAAGACCTGGGACATCCGCATCGTCTTCACCTGGTGGGCGGCCGTCATCGCCTCGGTGGTGGTCGGCTTTCCCCTGCTGGTGCGCTCGGTCCGCCTCGGCATGGAGGCGATCGACGAGAAGCTGATCCAGGCCTCCCGCACGCTCGGCGCCCGCTGGTACGACACCCTGTTCACCGTCATCGTCCCGCTCTCGGTCCGCTCGTTGCTGGCCGGCGCCACCCTGATGTTCGCCCGCAGCCTCGGCGAGTTCGGCGCCACCATCATCGTCGCCGGCAACATCCCCGGCGTCACCCAGACCATTCCGTTGGCGATCTACGACTACACCAGCACCCCCGGCGGCGACCGCATGGCCCTGGCGCTCTGCCTGGTCTCCATCGTCCTCTCCTTCGTCGTGCTGATGCTCAACGAGGCGCTCGCCCGGCGCTTTCGCCGGAGGGACGGGCGATGAACCTCCGCGTCTCGCTGCAGAAGAAGTTCGAAGGCTTCGAGCTCGCGGCCGACTTTTCCACCGCCAGCGACCGGGTCGGCATCTTCGGCCGCTCGGGGAGCGGCAAGTCGACGCTGGTGCATCTGCTCGCCGGCCTGACCCAGCCCGATCGGGGGTCCATCGAACTGGACGACGATATCCTCTACTGCTCTACGAGAGGCATCGACGTTCCGCCCGAGCAGCGGCGCCTCGCCGTCGTCTTTCAGCAGGCACACCTTTTTCCGCATCTCAACGTCCGCCGCAATCTCCTTTACGGCTACCGCCGCACCCCGGCCGCTCTGCGCCGCATCGACCCGGCTGCCCTGATCGAGGTGCTCGACCTGGGGGAACTGCTGCAGCGCGGGGTGGGCGCCCTCTCCGGCGGCGAGCGCCAGCGAGTCGCTCTCGGCCGGGCGGTGCTGGCCAGTCCCCGGCTGCTGCTGATGGATGAGCCGCTCTCCGCCCTCGACGAGGGGCTCAAGTACCAGATCATCCCCTACCTGCGGGCGGTCTTCGAGGAGTTCCGCATCCCCTTTCTCTTCATCTCCCATTCGATGAACGAGATGCGCCTGATGACCGACGAGGTGATCGTGCTGCACAAGGGAGCGGTCTCCGTGCAGACCACTCCCGACGAACTGGCCCGCGAGCGCATGAGCTGGGCCAAGGCCGGCTACATCAACCTGCTGCGGCTCAGCGACCCGAAGCCGGATGGCGACCTCTTCGCCTACCGCTTCGGCGACCACCGGCTGCTGATGTGGGCGGGGGCGCCGGGACCGTCGGTCTTCGAACTCTCCTCCAAGGACATCATGCTGTTCAAGGGACGGCCCGAGGCGATCAGCGCCCGCAACCTGCTGCGCTGCCGGGTGGAGGCGGTCACCGACCTGGAAAACCGGGTCGGGGTCGAACTCGACTGCGGCGGCGAGCGGCTGGTCGCCACCGTGGTGCGGCAGGCCGCCGAGGAGTTGGGCGTGCGGACCGGCGCCGAGATCTACGCGGTGATCAAGGCGTCGGCCTTCAGACGGTTGTATTGAGGCATGATCTATATCATTCAGAACGACCCGCGTGTCCCCGCCGGCATCTACGGCCGGCACCTGCAGGACAGGGATATCCCCCAGCGCACGGTTCACCTCTACGCCGGTGAATCGTTGCCTCCCCTGACCGAGGTGTCGGCGTTCATCGTCCTCGGCGGCTACATGGGGGTGCATGATGAAGAGGAGTACCCCTTCCTGCGGCAGCTCAAGGCGTTCATGCGCCGGGCGGTCGAGGCCGGCACGCCGCTCCTCGGCATCTGTCTCGGCGGCCAACTACTGGCCCAGGTCCTCGGCGGCGAGGTGTTCAGCCGTCACCGCGGCGAGAAGGGTCTGCAGGAAATCCACCTGACCTCCGTCGGGCAGGACGACCCCCTCTTCGCCGGCCTGCCGCCAGCCTTCGCCGCCTTCGAGTGGCACAACGACAGCTTCGAAGTGCCGTCCGCAGCCGTTCACCTGGCGGCCTCCGCCGCCTGCCCCGGTCAGGCCTTCCGTTATCGCAATGCCTGGGGGGTGCAGTTCCATCCCGAAGTCGACCGGGAAATCGTTTCCGCATGGAGCGCGGTCGTCGATCCCGCAGGGGGCTACGCCACTGAGTTCGCCGCCGACGAGGCGGCACACCGAGCGATGGCACAACGGCTGCTGAAAAATTTTCTGGATGTTGCGCAAACGGCCAAGGCGCAAAGGCTTCTCTCGCCCGCTCGCTGCACTCGCTAGAGCACACAGAGCCCACGGAGAAAACCTGATTTTTCCCTTGTGCCCTGTGAGCTTTCTGCGACACTGGCCTTCTACTTTGGTGGCAAACCAGGCAACCTTGCCTGCTTTTACGGCAGCTCCCCCCCCCTTGTCCGGCAGTCACCCCGCATTTTTCAGGACTTTTCCTTGGCACGCCCTGTGCTTTTCAAGTGAGTGACAGAGTCAGTTCACCGGCAACGCCGCCGGCAGACGGGCAGAGCAGCCCCGGGACCCCCAACAAGGTCCCGGGGCTTTTTCGTGGCATCGACACGGAGGCGA